>JBDTCM010000401.1:0-9764 GCA_039923575.1 Chthoniobacterales bacterium | reverse complement strand
CCGCTGGTCCCACCGTTCGTGGCGCAAGAAGAGTTCGGAACATAAACCGTCCCGTCGGGAGCGACTTTGACATGACCATGGATGCCGCCGGTGCACTGCGAGGGATTAAAGATCGCCACCCCAGGGCCGAAGGTCTTTCCGCCATCATCACTGCGCGAGCATTGGGCTTCGGCCACGATGTTCTGCGAGCAGTAGTAAATTGCGTTCGGAGACCCGTAAGCCATCACCTGCGGCGGAGGCGGCGGATTGGAATTCAGGTTGTAGGGTCCGCCGCCCAGCGTTTCGTGGTCGGGACCCGCACCAGGTCCTCCCGTCCCACCCGGCAGGTAGGCATTGCCATCGGTATCTGAGTAGGAAGCAAGGCTGTTGCCTTGTCCGCCGATCAAGTCGAGCGAGAAAACGCGGCCCGGCGTGGTCGGCTCCGGATAAGTCAGGCCCAGCTGGCCTGAGCTGTAGTGATCGACAAACCCGATCGGATCGGAAAGGGCAAACTGCTGCGTGGTTACCGCCGAAACATCTTCCCAGACGTTCACGGCGGGCGAGGGGCAGTCATCAAAGTTAGCGCGCCATTCGTTCGCACCGGAGGGAAAGAAGGAAACGCCACCGGTATTGAGGCGCTTGATTCCGGTCGTAAAGATGGGTGAAGTCGTGTCCTTCAGGGTGGCCACGTTCGGATTAAAATCGACGCCGAGCGATGGTTCGCCCGCGTTGTCCGCCTGGCCGGGACCGGCAGAATAACTGATATAACGCGGGGGAGTGCAATTCGTCACGTTCGGGTCGCAAATACCGGTGGAGGCCGGTTTCTGCTCGAGCACAACTGAGCCGTTGTAACCGATCGGCGCACCCGTCGACAACACGATCACGATATGATAGATGCCGGCCGGTGTCGTGGTCGGAATGATGATCGAGGAAGGGTCCGCGGTTGAGTTATTGACCGCCACGACATTGCCAGCGGCGTCTTCAAAAAAGATATCGTAATCGACCGTAGTAAGCGACCAGGACCAGGTCATGTGAATCTGATACTTGGTGGGGTCGTAGCCCCCCGCCGCAACACCAACGGTCGGATCGATTGTCAGATTATAGGTGCTGCAGGAATTCGGTACCGTGCAGTTCGGCGCGCCCAAGGCGACCCCGGTCTCGTTAGGCACCTGCGTGCCCGCCGCCTCCATGTAGGCAAGGGAAAGGTTGCTCGTGCTTAGCACCCCTCCTGCAGGCGTGGGGGCATACGACCTCCTTTGGCTCTTTGCGGCGTTAACCGCAGCGAAGGTGAGGGTGACTCCGCACAGACAAAGCAGGGCGGCGCAGAGGATCCGAAGTTGAGTAAGACCAGACTTGGAAGGACGGGATTTTTTCATGAGGAGTAGGGTTGACGGGAACTTTAGAATTGCCCCGTTGTGGTTTACGGGACGTCCACTTATTGCAAGTGGAGAACCGCTATGAGTCGATGAACTTCATAAATCAAGCTCACTTTTATAATTCGCCCGACATGACACAAAATGTAAGGTTCGTGTAACCTTGGAATAATCTGTCCGATTGGACCTATTCGTCAGGCTTCGATGGCCAAACCAAGCTCGCGCAGCAATGCGCTGTCCGTATCGGCCGCTGGGTTGCGCGCTGTCAAAAGCTTATCGCCGTAGAAAATGGAGTTCGCGCCGGCGAAAAAACAGAGTGCCTGGCCCTCGCGCGTCAGGCGAGTGCGGCCGGCGGCAAGACGCACGCGTGCCCCGGGAATGGCGAGGCGGGTGACGGCGATCAGCTTGACGAGATCGAAAATATCAATCGGCGGTCGCCCGGCCAGCGGGGTGCCCGGCATGGCCATGAGGCAATTGATCGGCACGCTTTCCGGCTGCGGATCGAAATTGCTCAACACCTCGAGCATGCGCAGTCGATCCGCCGCCGTCTCGCCCATCCCGACGATGCCACCGCAGCAGACCGACATGCCGCTTTCCTGCACCGCGGCGATGGTCGTTAGGCGATCAGCAAAGGTGTGGGTGCTGACGATCTCAGGATAAAATTCCGGCGAAGTATCGATATTGTGGTTGTAGGCGGTCACGCCCGCATCCTTCAGTTTGCGCGCCTCCTCGGGCCCGATCTCGCCCAGCGTCACGCACACTTCCATCCCGAGCTGGCTTACTTCCCGGATTGTTTCCAGGACCTGCGCAAACTTCGGCGTCCCATCGCGCACTCCGCGCCAGGCCGCGCCCATGCAAAAGCGAGTCGCGCCCTGCGCCCGGGCACGCTGCGCCGCGCGCATGATTTCGCCGACCGGCATGAGCTCCTCGCGTTCGACACCGGTGGAATAATGGCCGCTCTGGGCGCAGTACGCGCAGTCCTCGCTGCACCCGCCGGTTTTGATCGAGAGCAGGCTGCAACGCTGCACCTGCTCGCCGCGCCAATGCTCGAGATGCTTTGCTCGACTCTGCGAGATGAGATCAAAGAGCGGTTGGTCGTAGAGCTGTGTGAGTTCCGCGAAGTCCATGTGATTGCGCGACCGTATCGGGCAGCGGGCGCGCCCGCAAATCGAAATGCGCTTAGCGCACCGACCACGGCGCGGGATAGGAAGCCCGTGGATCGTTAGGCGAAAAGGCCCGCGGTCGGCGCTGCAAGCGCGCTTCGCTCATTTCCCGGCCGCGCGGCGTCCGCCCAAAAACCGTCACCGGCGTCCCGACTTCGACCGAGTTGAAAATCGCGATCGCCTTTTCTTCCGGCAGGCGCACACAGCCATGCGAGGCGGGGTAGCCGGGCAGATAACCGGCGTGCATGCCGGTGGCGTTGTTGAAGCGGACGAAGTAGCGCATCGGCGCGGGCACGAAGCGCGCACCGCGCGGCAGCGGCATGTCGGAGTCGGCATCGGCCACGATGGTGTTGCCGCGGGCATCTTCGATCCGCCCGTAGAGAGTCGAGAAATGGTTGCGCTCTTTTTCCGCCACCTTGAAGGAGCCGGTCTCGGTCAGGTGTCCGTAGCGTCCAGAAGAGATCGGGGTCGAAAGTGCGGCGCGGCCATTGCGGATGAGGTAAGCGGTCTGATCCTGCAAATCGATCTCGATCGAGGTCGCGGGCGTTTGCCCCGCAGCCGAGATTGCGCTCACGGCCGTGATGAAGAGGAGAAGGGCTGCTCGTTTCATCTAAAAACAAATCGGCTCTGAGCGCTCGCGCACGCGTGTGAAAACTTGCCGAGTTCGAATCGTGTGCTGGGTAGCACCCAGCACCGACGGGGTGACCACCCCGTGCTCCCCCGAGGGATCCTTCAAACCGCAATCGGCGCCCTGATTGCGGGATGCGGGTCGTATCCGACGAGAGTGAAATCTTCGAACAGGAAATCGTGGATATTCTTTACCGCGGGATTCAGCTCCATCCGCGGGAGCGGGCGCGGCGTGCGAGCCAGTTGCTCGCGTGCCTGCTCAAGATGGTTCCGGTAAAGATGGAGATCGCCGAAAGTGTGGATGAATTCCCCGCTCGTTAGGCCAGAGACCTGCGCGACCATCATGGTGAGGAGGGCGTAGCTCGCGATGTTGAAAGGGACGCCCAGAAAAAGATCGGCGCTGCGCTGGTAAAGCTGGCAGCTGAGCGCGCCATCCTGGACGTGGAATTGAAAGAGCGCATGACAGGGCGGCAAGGCCATCGCGTCCACTTCCGCCGGGTTCCAGGCGGTGACGATAAGACGCCGGCTGTCGGGGTTGGTTTTGATCTGCTCGATGACGCGATCGATCTGGTCGATCCGCTCGTCGTTAGGCCCGCGCCAGTCGCGCCACTGCGCGCCATAGACCCGGCCGAGGTCGCCGTTCTCGTCGGCCCATTCGTTCCAGATACTGACACCGCGCTCCTGCAGATAGGCGACATTGGTGTCGCCGCGCAAAAACCAGAGCAGCTCGTGAATGATCGATTTGAGATGGAGCTTCTTCGTCGTCAGGAGCGGAAATCCCGCGCCCGCAGGACTCAAATCGAAACGCGCCTGCGCCCCGAAAACCGAGAGCGTGCCAGTGCCGGTGCGGTCTTCCTTCGGTTGTCCTTTCTCCAAAACGAGCCGGAGAAGATCGTGATACGCCTGCATTAGCCTAACGAGTAACTCGACGGGTTAGTCCCAAATTGTTCGGAGGTGGGATGAGGAACGAAGCGCGCGATCCTTGGTGATGAGAGCGGCATTCGCCAGCCGGGCCGCCGCGACTTCGCGCAGCACCTGAGTGCAGGAAGACTTGAACTGGCTGATCGGCATCCGGACTTTGGTCACGCAAAAATTCCAAATTGACCAATACGATTGGTCAACTTTCACATGATGCGCCAGCGCGGGCGCTTCGTCTTCGGATCGGTTTCCCAAAGCCGCACCCCGCCGGGATAAACGTTGCGATTGTGGCCGAGCTCGACGCCGGCGGGCAATTCCTCGAGCAGGCGCGCGTTGCCGCCGCCGAGGACGACGTGATCGGCGATGAAGGCGCTCTTCAGGTGCTGGAGGGCGTGCCCGGTTTCACGCAGCCATTCCTTCTTCCCCAAACTCTCCAGCCCTTCGTCGCCCAGCCAATCTTCGATGATGAATTCGTCCTGGTAAGGCAGGTCGCCCAACTCGAGCGGGAGAACATGATCCTTCCAGACGAGCGCGGCACCGAGCCCGGTGCCGAGCCCGAGGAAAAGCATCCGCCCTTTGCCGCCATAACTACCGAGCGCCTGGAGGGCCGCGTCATTGATGAGGCGGACCGGTTTTCCGAGCGCCTTCGCGAAATCGAAGCCAGCCCAGTTTTTGCCCAGATTCTTCGGGTCGCTCAGGATCTTGCCGTCGCGTACCGGAGCGGGAAACCCAATCGCGATCGCATCAAAACTCCAGTCGCTCGTCACTTCCTTGATCTGCTTGACCGCGGCCGCCGGCCCGAGCTTTGGGCCGGAAGGAAATCTGCGGCGCTTTTCCTTCGCCGAGATCATCATTTTGACGTTGGAGCCGCCGATGTCGATGACGAGAATTTTCTTCATGCCCGATCGTTAGGTAATTTCCGGATGGGCGACAAGCGCATTTTGGCGGCGCGCTGTTTTTCGGCCAGCTTTTTCGCCTGACGGCGCGAATGCTCGCGGAATTGGAGCTGGGCTTGCGAACGGGGTGCGCCTTCTTCCGGTTTGAGGCGGACATAGCTGCCATCGGCCTGCAACTCGCGCGCTTTGCCGTAGTCGGTCAGGAAACGGGGCAAAATTTCGTTGATCATTTCGTCCCGCAGCGGCTTCGATTCGATCGGGAAAGCAATCTCGACCCGCCGATAAAAATTGCGTGGCATCCAGTCCGCGCTCGCCAGGTAGAGGTCGGGATTGCCGTCGTTGCCAAAGTAATAGATGCGGCTGTGCTCGAGGAAACGGCCGACGATGCTGATGACGCGGATGTTTTCGCTCAACCCAGGCATCTTGGGCCGCAAGGCGCAAATCCCCCTCACAATGAGGTCGATCCTGACCCCGGCGCAGGAGGCTTCGTAAAGTTTCTCGATCACCTTTTCGTCCACTAACGAATTCAATTTGGCCACGATCCGGCCCGGTTTTCCGGCTCGGGCGAGGTCGCGCTCGCGTTCGATCAAACCGATCACGCGCTGTTGCAGGTCGAAGGGTGCGACGAGCAATTTTTTCAAGCCGGGATAACCGGCCAGGCCGGTGAGGGTGTTGAAGACGATCGCCACTTCTTCGGTCAGGTCCGGCGCGGTCGTGAAGAGACTGAAGTCGGTGTAAACCCGGGCGGTGCGCGGATGATAATTGCCGGTGCCGAGATAGACGTACTGGCGGAGCCGGTCGGGATCGCGCCTCACGATGAGGAGCGCCTTGCAATGGGTCTTCAACCCGACCACGCCATAGACGACATGCGCGCCCGATTCCTCGAGACGGCGCGCCCATTGAATGTTGGCCGCTTCATCGAAGCGCGCCCGCAGCTCGACCAGGGCGGTGACTTGTTTGCCGTTGCGCGCGGCCTCGATCAACGCCTCGACGATCGGGGAATCGCCGCTCGTCCGGTAAAGCGTAATTTTCATCGCGAGAACGAGCGGATCGCCTGCCGCGCTTTCCACCAGCTCGACCACCGGGTCGTAACTTTCGTAGGGATGATGAATCAGGATGTCCTGTTTGCGCATCGCCTCGAAAATATCGGCGCGCGGCGGCAGGACGGGGTCGCGCGCCGGCTGGAAAACGCGGTCCTTCAATTTCGCGAAAGCGTCGTGCGCGACCAGCGGCGCGAGGTGCGTCATGGAAAGCGGGCCGTCGAGTTTGTAAAGGTCGGCTTCGCTCAGGTTAAAAAACTCGAGGAGCAAACCGGAGAAGTCGTTAGGGCAATCGGCTTCCACTTCGAGGCGCACGGCGTTGCCGCGGCTCGAACGTCGCAGCTCCTGCTCGATGCTGCGGAGGAGGTTTTCGGCTTCTTCCTCGTCGACATAGAGGTCGCTGTTCCGGGTCACGCGAAAAGCGTGCACGCCGTCGAGAATGAGGCCGGGGAAAAGATCGGCCACATGCTGTTTGATGAGGGAGGCAAGGTAAATGTAGTTCCAGCTCTCGTCGCTCTTGTCCGGGCGCGGAATGTGGATGAGGCGCGAGACGGCGCGCGGCACCTGCACGATGGCGTGCATCGGCTCGCCCCCTTTTTTGGCGCGCGCCCGCACGAGCAGGTTGTGGCTTTTGTTCAGGAGTTGCGGAAAAGGATGGCTCGCATCGACCGCCAGCGGGGTGAGCATCGGGAAAACCTCCTGCTGAAAATAACGGCGCGCCCAAGCGGCGCGCTTCGCGCTCAGGTCGGCCATGTGATGGATGACGATCTGGTTTTGGCGCAGGAGCGGCTCGATCTCCTTGTTCCAGAGAGCATATTGCTGCGCCACCATTTCGTGCACGACTCGATCGATCGCTTCGAAGGTCGCGGTCGGGCTCATCCCGTCGGGGCCGACGTCACTCGTCTCGCTCGCGATCTGTTGCTTGATGCCGGCGACGCGGATCTCGAAAAATTCATCGAGATTCGAGCTCACGATCCCGAGGAATTTGACTCGCTCGAGAAGCGGTTGGGCCGGGTCCTGCGCTTCCTCGAAAACGCGGCGGTTGAATTCGAGCCAGCTCAGCTCGCGGTTGATGAAATTCTTCGGATCGGAAAAATCGGGCTGCGCCGATGGCACGTTAGGCGGAGGCATCGGCACGACGTTGTCCGGCGGATGAGAGGCGGGCTGGCTGACGCTGGACGGCATGACGAAAAGAGCCGCGGCGGGGCCGCAGACGAGCCATAACTAACGCTTCGCAACCGCTTCGCGCAAATTCCGCTTGTTGTAGCCGGGGGCGCTGACTTCACGCTCCAACAATTCAAAGAACCGCTCGCTCTGGGAACGGACGACGGAGTGGCTCATGCTTCCCTTCCGCTCGCAGTTGCAGATGGAGGGACGCCCTCCGTGGCGTCCGTGTTTCAGAATCGCGGACGGGACTGAGCCCGTCCCTCCAGCAGGACGCGGTCGACCTCGAGTTCGGGCGTCAGGATGACGAGGTCCGCATCCATTCCTGTGGCGAGCGCGCCCTTCTCCTTCCAGCCCATCGCCCGGGCCGGCGTTTCCGTCGCCATCCGGACCGCTTCGTGCACCGGCACTCCAACCTCTGCGACCATTCGCCTAACGAGATCGATCATGCGCGATGTGCTGCCGGCGAGCGCGGAACCGTCCGCCATCCAGCAGGCGCCGGCGCGCACCAAACACTCGGCGCCGCCGAGAGTGAAGCGGCTGTCGTCAGGCAACCCGGCGCCGGCGGTCGCGTCCGTCACCAAACAGATTCCAGCTGCGCCTTTGGCGCGATAAAGCATTCGCATCAGGGTCGGCGAAACGTGCCGGCCGTCCGCGATTAGCTCGCAAAAAATCTCCGCCTCGCCGAGCGCAAATTCGAGCAGGCCCGCGACTCGTTCGCCCTCGCGTCGACGCATCGAAGACATGCAGTTAAAGGTATGGGTCACCTGCCGCATGCCCCACTCAAACGCGGCCCGGGCTTCTTCATCCCAAGCCGCGCTGTGCCCGCCGCTGCTCGCGATCCCCAGCGTCGTTAGGCGTGAAACCAAATCGCACCCTCCCGGCATTTCCGGCGCAAGTGTGACGCGCCTGATCGCGTCCGGCTTTTCCAGGAGCTGCGCGACCAGCTCCGGACGCGGTTCGACGATAAATTGCTTGCGCTGCGCGCCATGTTTCTCGGGCGAGATAAATGGTCCCTCGACATGCGCCCCGCGCAGCTGCGGAATTTCGCTGCGTGCGGCATCGATCGCGCCCACCACGCGCACGATTTCAGCGATCGGCGCGGTGACCGTCGTGAGCAGGAGCGAAGTCGTGCCGCCGCTGGCGTGATAAGCGCAGATCGCGCGAAACGCTTCTGTCGTTCCCTCCATCGTGTCGCGACCGACCGCGCCGTGCACGTGCAGGTCGATGAAACCGGGCGCGAGAAAATTTCCCGCGAGGTCAATCACTTCTCCGTCGTGGCGGCGAAGTTGCGGTCCGATCTCCGCGATTTTTCCGTCCGCAACCCGGAGCGCGAGTCCGTCGGCGACGCGCTCGGTGAAAACCAGCCGGCCATTGGTAAAGATCATGGGCGCTAGCATCATTGCGTTTACTTTGGCGGCAGTCCATCGTCCTCGTGCAAATGATCCCCGAGTTCGAGGTTGCGATTGTGGGCGGCGCTTTTTCCGGCGCGGCCACCGCTCTGCTCATGAAGCGACACCGACCGGAGACGCGCATTCTCATCATCGAGAAAGCGACCGAATTCGATCGCAAGGTAGGCGAATCAACCACCGAAGTGAGCAGTTGTTTTCTCACCAAAATTCTTGGCCTGACGAGTTACCTCGGCCACGAACAACTGAGCAAACAGGGGCTGCGGCTCTGGTTCTCCAATCGTCCGGACCAGCCTTTCGACGACTGCGTGGAAATCGGCGCGCGTTACCAGGCGCGCCTTCCCACCTTTCAGGTCGATCGCTCGAAACTCGACGCCCATCTGCTCGAGTTGGCGCGCGCGGCCGGGTGCGAAGTCTGGAAGCCGGCCAAAGTCATGCGCTGTGACTTGGAGGGCGCGAAGGGACAGTCGTTAGGCGTAGAGGTCGCAGGCGAAGCGCGCGAAGTGCGCTGTCGCTGGGTGATCGACGCTTCCGGGCGCGCCGCTTTTCTCGCCCGCAAGCTGGGCCATTTCCGCCAGAACACCGAGCACCCGATCAACGCTGTCTGGGCGCGTTTTACCGGGGTGAAGGACTGGGACAGCTACGAGTGGCGGGAAAAATTTCCCGATTACGCGGCCGCCTCCCGCACCGGGCGGGCCTGGGCGACCAATCATCTCATGGGGCAGGGTTGGTGGTGCTGGATCATTCCCCTCAAGGGCGGCGATTTCAGTGCGGGCCTGGTTTACGACAGCCGCATTTTCACTCTGCCCGAGGGCGCGAATCTGGGCGAGCGCCTGCAACAACACATCCTCGCTCATCCGGTCGGACGCGAAATTTTCCGGGACGCGAAAATCGTCGAGCACGACACGCGCGCTTACTCGGCGCTGCCCTACTACAGCGCGCAGGTCTGCGGCGACGGCTGGGTGATCGCGGGCGATGCCGCCAGTTTCATCGACCCGCTCTACAGCCCCGGGCTCGACCTTTGCGCCTACACCACCTCGGTCGTGAGCGATCTCGTCCTGCGGTCGTTAGGCGGAGAGGACACGACGGCGCGGCAACGCTATTACAACGAGCAGTTCGCGATCACTTACCGCTTCTGGTTCGAGACCCTCTACAAGGACAAGTATTTCTACATGGGCGAGGCCGACCTGATGTC
>JBDTCM010000400.1:0-3805 GCA_039923575.1 Chthoniobacterales bacterium | reverse complement strand
TTCTCGGCCTTGATCTTGGAGACGCGCGTCTCCGGATCAGCGATGTCACCAAACACAATCGCTTCCGTCGGGCAGGCCTGCGCGCAGGCGGTGGTGAACGAATCGCGCGGAATCAATGTCTTATCCGACGCGCCGGCGCGGACGTGCGCGGCGATCTTCGCTTCCTCGATGCGCTGCACGCAATAGGTGCATTTCTCCATCACCCCGCGCATCCGCACGGTGACGTTGGGATTCTTCTGCAGCTTCATCGTGTCGGGCGCGCCTTTCTTGGTCAGCGGCCCGAGATATTCCTGATAAACCGAGAACCCGGCGATCTTTTTCTTGCCGATCGGGCGCTGGGTGTAATCAAAAAAGTTAAAGCGGCGCACTTTGAACGGGCAGTTGTTCGAACAATAGCGCGTGCCGATGCAGCGGTTGTAGACCATGACGTTGAGCCCATCCTCACTGTGGACGGTGGCGTTGACCGGGCAGACGGTTTCGCAGGGCGCGTTTTCGCACTGCTGACACATCATCGGTTCGTGCACCATCTCGGGATTCTCGGGCCACTGCCCATGGTCCTGGTTGAAAGGCTTGGCGCTCGCGAAATAGCGATCGATTCGAATCCAGTGCATGACGCGGCCATGGCTGACCTGCAATTTCCCGACGATCGGGATGTTGTTTTCGGCCTGGCATGCCATGACGCAGGCGCTGCAACCCGTGCAGCTATTGAGATCGACCGTCATGCCCCATTGCTGTGGCGCAGTGAGCGGCGGATGTGTGTAAATCGTGGGCAGCACCGCGGGCAATTCCTTGTCGCCCGCGATTTTCTTCACGAAATCTTCGTCGCCCCGATAATGCTCGAGAGTTGCCTCCCGCACGAGGCCGCGGCCTTCGATCGAGAAATGTTCCTGGGTCGTCGAGAGCGCATACGTGCCCGCGACCTTCTTCACCGTCACGCTGGCGATTCCCTTTTTATCCGCGACGATGAAATGCGGATTGGAGCTGGTGCGAAGCAGGTAGCCGTTGAAGCCCGCTTCTTCGCCGACCGGTCCGGTGTGTTTACGGCCGTAGCCTAACGGAATCGTAACCGAATTATCGGCATGACCCGGCACGATCAGCGCCGCAATGACCAGCTCGCGACGGATCGGTTTGCCCGACGTATCCTTGGAGGTGTCGGTGACCGTGATCTGGACGAGATCGCCGTCTTTGGCGCCGATCTGATGGGCATAACTCGGGCTCATCATGGCCGCATTGTCCCAGGTCAGCTTCGTGACCGGGTCGGGCATTTCCTGGAGCCAGCCGTTGTTGATGTAACGGCCGTCATCGACTGAGTAGCTGCCCACCAAAACGATTTCGGGCGAATCCTTCGTCGGCGCCGGGGTGTCGTTGCTCCAAAGCGTATGCGCGACGCCGCCGGCAGAGTTGCCGTTAAACTTCGGCGGCTCGTCCTTCGGCGGCAGATGGCTCGCGAAACCGTCGTGCAGGAACTTGCTCCACGCGGTCCCGAAATCCCCGGGCGGCGCGGTCGCGCGGAAAGTCTCCTGCACGAGCTGCAGGCCGTCTGCTTTCGCTTGACCGAGCAGGCTCGACAGCAATTCGATTTCCGAAACGCCATCGAAGAGCGGCAAAATCATGGGCTGGATGGCAACGTAGGAACTGCTCGCGGTGAGAGCGTCACCCCACGTCTCGAGATAATGCGCCGCCGGCAGGTGCCATTGGCTCAAGGCGGAAGTCGCGTCTTCGAATTGTCCCAGCCTAACGACATCGGGAACTCGCTTTTGCAGCTCCGCCCAGTCCAGCGGCTGCTTGCTTTTGCGATCGAGGGTGATCGAGCGCGGCGCGTTATAAACGGGATCGCCCCCGAAAATGAAAAGTTGCTGGATGCGGCCGGCATCAATTTCGCTCGCCAGTTGGAGAATGCTGCTCACGCGTCCGACCTTCGGGAGCGCGCGCAGAATCGCGGTCGTGCCGATATTTTTCAGCGCGGAATTGATTCCGTAAACCAACAGTTGCACCACGACCGGTTGATGCGGGCCAGCCACGACGAGGCTCGCGCCCGGCTTCGAGAGCAAATCCTGCGCGGCTTCCTCGAGCCAGCGCTCATTAAATTTGGCCGGCTTGAGCGGCGCTTTCAACGTGATTAGCACCGAAGACAGACCCGGGTCCTTCGTCGCGACTGCAATTTTGGTCGCGAGCGCGTGGGTGATCGCCGGGATCTGGCTCGCGGGATAACGCAGGCGATGATCGGCCATCGCGCCAGTGAGGCTGAAGCGATTCTCCACGACATAGAGCCGGTTCATCGAGTCCTTCGCTTCGCGCACGCGGCGCCGCGTCGTGAACCCGCGGATCGAAGCGAGATCGCCCTCGCCACAATTCAGGAAATCGCTGTCGAGCGCAAAAATGACATCCGCCTTATCGAACTGCGGGATGAGCCGAATGTTATCGCCGAAACTGATCTGGGTGGAGAAATGTTGCGCTTCGCTGAGGAGCGGATCGTATACGCACCAGCGCATCTTCGGGAACTCTTTCTGCAACTCCGCGCGTAAACGGTCGCGCGTTGGCGACCAGGATTCCTCGACCAGGAAGGCGAGACCGGCGCCACCGCTGGCCGCCATTTTCGGGCGCAGCTCGGCGATGTATTTCTCGAAGGCCGCGCGATCGGAGAGCTTGTTCTTCTGCACGAAACGCTTCGAGCGCGCAGGATCGTAAAGATCGAGCACCGAGGCCTGGGCGAACGCGTCGGTGGCCCCGTTGCTGTCGAGATGGTTCGGATTGCCTTCGATCTTGATCGGGCGGCCGTCCACGGTCGCGACGACGAGCGGAATCGCACCGCTGCGCCGCGGCATCGCGGTCGCGTAATAAAGTTCCTTCCCCGGAATGACCCACTCGGCGCTCTTGGTGAAAGGCACCAGATGCATCTCGGGCTTGCGGCAACTGCTCAAGCCAAAGCCGGCCAGCGCCATCGACGCGCCCATCAGTTTGAGGAAACTGCGGCGCGAAACTTCGTCGCACTCGAGCTCGGCCGCGCCGGCCGGGAACTCGCGCTCCAGCCAGCCGCGGAACTCCGGCGTGTCGCTTAGTTCACCGAGGCTGCGCCAGTATTGCTTCCCGGTTAGGTCGGGCGCTGGATGTTGGAAAATGCGTTTCATCGGTGGCACCCCTGGCAAGTGAGCGGCGGATTGATGTTCCACTTTTGTTTCAATGTTAGGCCGATCTCTTCCTGGCTGAGATGTTCCTTCTTCGACCAATCTTCATTCACGCCCCGCGGCTGACCGTATTTCGCGACGAACTCGGCCGGTTTCACGTCCGCCGGTTTCCAATTCAGATTGGTAATCTGATCTTCCGGACGCAGGAAATTCTCCGGGGCGCGATGGCATTCCAGACACCACGCCATACTGAGAGGCTTCGCATCATAGACCACCGGCATGTGATTCACTTCACCGTGGCAGGTATAGCAACTGATGCCGCGATTCACGTGCGCGGAGTGATTGTAATAAGCGTAATCCGGTGTGCGATGAATCTGCACCCACGAGATCGGCTGACCGCTCGCCCAACTGTCACGCACCGGCTGCAATTTCGGATTCTCCTTTTGCACCTGGGTGTGGCAATTCATGCAGACCTGCGTGTCGGGCACATTGGAATGCGCGGCAACCTCGACCGCGTTGTGGCAATAACGGCAATCCATCCCGAGTTGGGTGACGTGCAAATCGTGCGGAAACGGCACCGGCTGCACCGGCTGGTATCCGACGCGGGTGTATTTCGGCGTGGCGTAATACCAGGTCGCGCCGGTGACCGCGCTCACGAGCACGATCCCGCAGATCATGAT
>JBDTCM010000399.1:0-4146 GCA_039923575.1 Chthoniobacterales bacterium | reverse complement strand
CATTCTGCGGGCCGATAATGATGCGCTCGGTTTTGTAAAGGCCCTGCGCTTTGATTTCTTCGAGGGTTTTGGAGATGTGATCGGCGAATTTCGCGAGCATGGCGCAGTTTCGAGCAAAGCCGCGAGTGATGCAAAGGCCCTTCAGATAGCGTATGGCGGGTCGCTGCTTGAGCAGCGACTAAGGACGACTGACCCGAGTCGCCGTTACTTACTTCCGCCGTCCATCATTTGCGCCGTGGATTGCTGGCTTCGATCAGGCGGCCCGCGTTGAGAAGCTGAGCTTCGCTCAACCGGGGTCCAACCAGTTGCACGCTGGTGACGGGAACACTCGCGTGCTCCACGGGAATCGGGATCGCCAGTGCGGGATTTCCGCCAAAGTTTACGGCAGACGTGTTTTGCAATGCCAGGACGCGCGCTTCCAAAACGGCTGAACTTCCGATCAGTGGAATCGTCAGGGGCAAGGTCTGAAGCGTCGGCAGAGCAATGAAATCGACCTTCTTAAAAAGCTTACTAAGAGCACGCTGCCAGGCCGCTTGTCTCCGTAGAGCTTTGTCGTACTCCGTCTGGCGCAAGATTTGACCAAGCAGGAGGACGGATTTCGTTCTCACGCTCACCCCAGGTTTGTCCTGGTACTTTTGATCACTCATCCAGGCACCGGCTGCCGCCACCACGTTCGAATCGTTCTGGGCCTGACGCCACTTTGCCGTAAACTCTGGGCCCAATCGGACGACCTTAAACCGAGATTTCGCGAGCGCTTCATCGACGGCTTTGTCGATCCTGGGGTCCGTTCCGCCGAGGGAGAGCATTCTCGGATCCGTAAGACTAAAGAAGAGATTTCTTAGATCCGTCACACCGAGCACCAGGCTTCCGGGATCGGCGACGCCGAGAAGGAGGTTTCCGGGGTCCGGTTCGTTAAGGTAGAGCCGTCCGACCTTGATCTGCCTGGCCGAAGGTTTGGCTGCCACCGCCGCGCGGTATCGCGCCGCAAATCCATCCTGCAGAAGATCCATCCCTGCCACCACATGAGCGATGTCTTTGCCCATCGGGCCGACCGTATCCAAATGCTTCGGCTCAACCGGAAATACGCCATTCAGTGGAACGAGTCCGAAGGTCGTCTTCAGACCGACGATACCAGAACACGCCGCGGGAGTTCGGATAGACCCGCTCGTATCCGTCCCCAAAGCGACGTCTGCCATTCCGCTTGTGATCGCCGCCGCTGAACCACTGGAAGAACCTCCCGGAATATATCTGCGCCACCAACTGCCAAAGGGACTCTTCGGAGTTCCGAAATAATCGTTAATTCCCGAGGGAGACACTGCAAATTCGCTCAAATTCGCCTTCCCCACGATCTGAACATTTCGCTGCCGAGCGATGCTCAGGCACCTGGCATCACGCACTGCCGGCCGACCGTGCTTCGCGACGTATTCCGACCCGGCAGTGGTCACCGCCCCTTTCACGTCGATGAGATCCTTCACCGCCAGCCGCAAATGGTCGTTATCCTTAGCAGGCGGCCAGTAAGCGATGAACGCGTGATTGCGAGTATAACTTGCCGGCTGTCTAACGGGCAGGGCGCAGGCACCAAAAAAACTCATCAGCAAAACCGCTGCAAGAAGACGGATAACGAGCCCGTAGCGATAATTCACCATTCGCACACCGTCACGTGGCGAGACCGATCCGACAAGAAGAGTTTGGTCGGTGAAGCAGTGCGTTCGCGCAAGCATTAGACGGCGCTCGCAACCAAGATCTGGGCGGGGCACGATTCTTAACGGACGAGATGCGCACGCCGCGTTCGTCGTTTATGGTAATGAATCTGATGCGTTTTGCCTGCTTTTCCACGCTTCTCTGCGCTGGGTTGTATTTCTCCGCTGCTCCTGCCTGGAGCGAGAGCGTCGATGGGATGATCGCCAAGGGCGACCCGCTCGACCAAAAGATGGAGGCTGCCGAGGCCCTTAAATATTACCTCCCGGCGCTGAAACAGGACCCTAACGACGTTGCTCTGCTCGATCGCATCGCCCGGCAATACCGCCACCTGATGGCCGACGCGCCCGCGAAAGAAGAGAAGCTTCGACTGGGGCATCTCTCGCTCGATTACGCCAAGCGCGGGGCGGAACTCGCGCCCAATAACTCCGAAGCGCAGCTATCACCGGCGATCAGCTACGGAAAAATGCTCCCCTACATGAGCAGCGGCGACCAGGTCGAGGCCGCGCCCCTGATCAAGGCGGCTTGCGAACGCAGCCTCGAGCTGGATTCGAAAAACGATAATGCGTGGCACATCCTCGGCCGCTGGAATCGCTCCATCGCAGACATCCCTGCAGTCAAGAAACTGCTCGCCAGCGTCCTCTTTGGCAAGCTGCCGGAAGCGAGTAACGCAGAGGCTGAGAAATGTCTCTTGAAGGCAATCGCCATCAATCCGCACCGGGCCATCCATTTCATCGAGCTTGGCCACATCTACGTGGAAATGGGTCGCAAGGAAGAGGCGCGCAAGTATCTCGAGAAAGGGTTGTCCATGCCGAATCAGGAGAAGGACGACAACGATGCAAAAGAGGTCGGTCGAGGGCTCTTAGCGAAGCTGGGTTGATCGCCCTGACTCTGGTCATGCAGAAGCATGACCCTCCGGAGGGACGAGCTTCCGCTCGTCCAGGGTGTTGACCGTGGCTAACCAACAGCCTGGGGCATCGTATTGTAAGCCTCCCACTCTGGCAGATCAGCCAGTCCGCCACCCATGAATTGGTGATGCCAGAGCTGGGTTGCGACCACCGCGGTCAGCCCCATCTCGACCGAGAGTCGCGGAAGCGATCCGGCCCGCAAATTGCGGAACGCCTTGCGCCAATGCCCGACTTCCTTGAGATCGAAATAACCGGTGCGACGGAGTGAGTCTTCGCTTAGCAATTGGGCGACGAACGGCGGCTCTGGATCCATGTGGAAGCTGTCGAGTGGCGCGCGAAAGATGACCTTTCCGCGCCGCGCGATCGATTTCGGAATCCAGCGTTCCGCGAGAAGCCGGAGCAGATATTTGTCGCGGAACCCACGCAGTTTCCAGCGCGGATGCAGTTTGGCGGTGAAGTCGAAAACGGCTTCGTCGAGAAACGGATAGCGCACTTCGACCGAAGAATGCATCGCGACGCGGTCTCCCTTGGCCTGCAAGAGATGACCTGCCAGGAGCACGCGGGCCGCCATCCAGATTCCACGATTGAGCGGCGCCCAACGTTTCGCTTTCTCGAGCGGGAATCCGAGCTCGCCCCAGGGGTGGCTGGTGTTCATCACTTCCCGCATTTCCTCGGAGTAAAAGCGTAGCTTCGAGATCGCGAGCAGACCGTAGGAGTCGATCCATGCGTTGGGACCGCCGATCGACGCCTCGACCCGCGCGCGCCACGCTGCCGGAAAGTGCGGCACTTTGTTTAGCCGCAAGTAACCGCGCCGAGCCCAATCGCTAAGGTTCAACCCCGGCATGATGTCGAGGTAGTTCATCAGCTTGGCTGCCTTATACCAAGGGTAGCCGACGAGCCATTCGTCCGCGCCTTCGCCGGTCAGGACCACTTTCTGGCCGTTAGCGTGAACGCGTTCCGCCAGCTTGAGCAAGGCGCCGCAGGAGGTGTCGATAACCGGCGCTTCGGCCGCTTCGATCAACTTCGGATAACTTTCCAGCGCCTCGCGATCGCCGTATTCCTGCACAATCGGTGGCTTGGCTCCGATGTGTTTGGCCGAGAGACTCGCTGCGCTGAGCTCGTCGAGACTGGGCTCGTTCACCCGCACGGTGTAGGTGTTGATTGCCGGCCCTTTCAGCCGGCAAGCCAGGGCCAGGATCATACTGGAATCGACTCCGCCGGACAGATAAGAGCCAACCGGCACATCGGCGCGCAATCGTTCCTCGACTGCCTGCAAGAGCAGTCCCTCGAATTCATCGACCAGCGCGCTCGCGTCGTCGCCCCACACTTCCTGGCCCGCCGCCGGGAAATCCATTTCCCAGTAGGCGCGCTCCGTGATCTCTGCGCTCTGACCGCGGTTTCCTGGAATGATGCGCAGACAATGACCGGGCGGCAAAAGTTGCACGCCCTCGAAACAAGTCCTCGGACCCGGGAGCGCAGTAAAAGTAAAAACGTGATCGAGCCCCTGGCGGTCGGGCCGCGGCGGGACCATGCCGGATGC
>JBDTCM010000398.1:0-8305 GCA_039923575.1 Chthoniobacterales bacterium | reverse complement strand
GCTGGCGAATGATCTGCCAGCGCGATGCGCCGACCGCCGCGCGGATGGCAAACTCCCGCGCTCGCGCCGCGCCACGCCCGGCGAGCAGATTGGCGAGATTGGCGCAAGCGATGAGGAGGACGAGCGCGACCGCGCCTAACAACATCGTGAGGCTCCCGCGATAATCACCTACTTGATTCTCGAGCAACGGCGTGACGGTCACGCTGACGCCGGCGTTGGAGTCCGGATATTGTTTCGAGAGGCGCGCGTTGATCTGCTTCAGGTCAGCCAGGGCATGCTCGATCGTGACGCCATCTTTCAAGCGGGCCCAGCCGAACAAGCCGGGGTGGTTGTCGCGCGTCTGCCAGTCAAGATTGTCCGTCCGCCGCATGAGCGGGAACCACACTTCCACGGTGCGCGGCGAGAACATCTCCGGCGGCATCACCCCGATGACGGTGTAAGGCTGATTACCGAAATTCACCGCGCGTCCGAGGACGTTAGGGTCGCGCGCAAAAATCCGCTCCCACAGCCGATCGCTGATCACTGCCAGGAGCGGACCGCCGACCCGATCTTCCTCCGCCGTAAAGACACGGCCGAGCTGCGGATTCAGTCCGATGACTTTGAAAAAATTCGCGGTCAAAATCGCGCCGCTAATTTGTTCCGGCGCGCGGCCCTGGAGTCCGCTCAAATCGAAAGACTCGCGCCGGGAGATCGCGATCTCTTCAAAGGAAGTTTGGTCGCGTTTCCAATCGACATAATCCGGAAACGAAACCGAAATTTGCGGCTGATTCGAGTCTGTCTCGGTCACGATCGCGAGGCGGTCCGCATTCGGATAAGGCAAGGGCCGGAGCAGGACCGCGTAGATCACGCTGAAGATGGCGGTGTTGGCGCCGATCCCGAGGGCGAGCGTGAGCACGGCAACGAAAGTGAAGCCAGGTGATTTGCGTAGCTGTCGAAGGGCGAAAATAAAATCATTCATATTCGTTAGGCAGACATTCTATTCGGCGCGCAAGGCGATGATTGGATCGACCCGGGCGGCGCGGCGTGCAGGCAGCCAGGCGGCGAGGAAAGCGACTCCCGCGATCAGGAGAACGATCGCGCTGAAAGTGATCGGGTCCCATGCGCCCACCCCGAAGAGCAGGCTGTTCAACAAACGCGTGGCGGCGAAGGCGGCGACCAATCCCACCGCGAGGCTGATCGCCACCAGCGTCATCGCCTGGCCGACGATGAGGCGGAAGATGGAGGACTGCCCCGCGCCCAGCGCCATGCGGATGCCGATCTCGTTCGTCCGTTGCACGACCGAGTACGCCATCACTCCGTAAATGCCGATTGCGGTTAGAAGAAGCGCGGTGCCAGCGAAGATGGAAAGGAGGAGGGCGTTAAAACGCGGCCGCGCGAGCGAGCGAGAAATGTATTCTTCAAAGACTCGCACATTCGTGAGGGGAATATCCGGATCGACGGCCGCGAGCTGCGTGCGGATCGCGGCAGTGAGGCTGGCTGGGTTGGCGACCCGCGTCCGCACCACCAGCGTCAGGAAATCGAACGGAATCTGCGACTGCGACAGGTACATCTCGGGCGTGTCGTCGTTGCGGAGCGAACGATGTTTGACGTTGCCGACCACGCCGATGATTTCGCGCACCTTCGGCTTGTCATCCGGGCCGCTGCCGGCGGCGAAGCCGGGTGTGATCCGCTGGCCGACTGCGTGTTGACCCGGGAAATATTTGCTCGCGAAGAGTTCGTTCACGATCACGACAGGCGCGGAAGTGAAGGTGTCGTGCTCGTCGAAGACGCGGCCTTGCCGGAGCGGGATGCCGACGGTTTTAAAATAGTCTGTGCCTGCGATGCGCGCGGGCGCAGCCGGTCGTTGCCCCTCTGGCAGTGAGTGTTTCACGATATCGAAATCCGTTACCATGTTGCTCGAGCCCAACGGCAGCGGCATGATCGTGCTGGCCGATTCCACCTCGGGCAGGGCGCGAATCTTTGGCATTAACTTGTCGAAAAACGTGATGATGTTTTCGCTCTTCGGGTAAGCGGAACCGGGCAAGCTGAAGCGCGCGGTCAGAAGTCGGTCCGGTCGCAGGCCGGTCTGCACCTGGCCCAGCCGCGCGAAACTCTGGATGAGCAGCCCGGCGGAAATCAACAGGACGAGCGCGAGCGCGACTTCGGCCACGACGAGGCCGTTGCGGAAGCGGCCCTTGTGTCCGCCCTCGCCGCCGCTGCGCGTGCCCGTTTTGAGCGCGCTATTGAGATCGACGTGCGACGCCTGCCAGGCCGGGCCCAGGCCGAAAATGATGCCGGTGGCGAGCGAGACGAGGATCGTGAAAGCGAGGACGGCGGCGTCGAGTTGAATGTCGCCGACGCGCGGAATGTTTTGCGGCACGGTCTTGATCAATGCGTCGGTCCCCCATTGGGCGAGGAGCAATCCGAAGAGGCCGCCGAAGGCGGAGAGAAGCAGGCTTTCGGTCAGCAATTGCCTGACGATACGCGACCGGCTTGCGCCTAACGCCGCCCGCAGCGCGATCTCCTTCCCGCGGACGGAGGCGCGCGCGAGAAGCAGATTGGCGACGTTGGCGTTCGCGATCAGGAGCACGCAGACGACGGCGCCGAATAAAACGTAGAGCGCCGTCCGCACGTCGCCGACCAAATTCTCGCGCAACGGTTTGACGAGCGCGCCGAAGGCGGTGTTGGTGTCGGGATATTGCTGCGTGAGGCGCGCGGCGATGGTGGAGAGATCAGCCTGCGCCTGCGCCGTCGTTAGGCCGGGCTTCAACCGCGCGATCGACTCGAGAGAATGGTTGCCGCGCTCTTCCGTGACCGGCTTCAATCCGTCGTTGCTCGTCGCGTCCCCCGCGATCGTGATGTAAAACTCGATCGGATCAGTTTGGATCGGAAACTGAAAACGGGCCGGCATGACGCCGATGACCGTGTAGGGCCGGCGATCCAGCTCGATGCGGCGGCCGAGGACGTCCTTGGCGCCGCCGAAATGTCGCTGCCAAAAGTTGTAACTCAGGACGACCTTGTATCCGCCTGCTCCGCCGCCGGCCGCTTCATCCGCGCGGGCAAAACCGTGGCCGATGATCGGTTTGATCCCGAGGACATCGAAGAAATCGCCGCTGCATTTTATCCCAACGAGGCTCTGCGCGCCGTTGGCGTCGTTGAACGCGACCGTTTCGTTTCGATAAATGGCCAGGCTCGCGAGGGTACGATTCTCTTTTCGAAAATCGAAATAGTCGGGATACGAGAGCGAGCCGAGCTCATCGCGCGGACCGCCGTCGTTTGTGTTGGTCATGCCGACAGCGAGCAACTGCTGCGGCGCCGGAAACGGCAGCGGCTTGAGCATGACGGCGTTGACGACGCTGAAGATGGCGGTATTCGCGCCGATCCCGAGGGCGAGGGTGAGGATGGCGACGATGGTGAAGCCGGGCGACTTGAGCAGCATCCGGAGGGCGTAGCGAAGGTCAGTGATCATAATTCGTTAGGTAAAATTCATTCGGCGCGCAGCGCGATCATGGGATCGACTTTGGTGGCGCGTCGCGCCGGAATCAGGCAGGCAACGAGTGAAACCGCGGTCATGACCAATGCGGTGCCGAGAAGCGTGGCGACAGGCAGCGTGGGCACATTGAAGAGAACGCTCTGCATCGCTCTCCCGGCCAGCCATGCGCCGAGCAAACCGAAGATGGTGCCGGCGGCGAGGAGGCGCAGGCCTAACGAGAGGAATTGTGCGCCGATCTGTTTTCTCTGCGCTCCCAGCGCCATGCGAATTCCGATCTCGCGCCGTCGTTGCGCGACCGCGTAACTGAGCACGCCGTAGGTCCCAATGGCCGCCAGCAAGAGCGCGACGCCGGCGAAAATTCCGGCGAGGAGTGCGGGTGAGCGGCGCGCGATCAGGCTTTCCGCGACGAGCGTATCCATCGAGCGGATGTTATCGAAGGCGAGCGCGGGATGCGCTGCCCGCACCAGTTTTCGAAGCGTTTCCGCGAACGCTTCCGGACTCTGGGTCGTGCGCGTGACGACGAAGATACTGTCGTTGTCGCGAAAAGAGTAAGGCAGGTAAACCGCTCCCTGTCCCTGCGTTTCGGTCAGCGAGGTTTGTTTCACTGTGCCGACTACGCCGACAATGGTAAACAGGTTCACCTCCTCCACTTCGCTTTTTCCCGTGTGTTCAACGCCGGGACGCGACACTTGTTGACCGAGTGCGCCCCCTTTGGGCCAGTAACGCCGAGCGAAATCTTCGTCCACCACGCAGACGCGTTCCGAGCGGTGAGAATCCGCCGAGGTGAGGAACCGTCCTTCACGCAACGGGATGCCAAGGGCGGAGAAGTAATCGCCGCTCACGCCATAGGAATAATGACCGCGCAGCGATTGACCCGGCGGCGGCACATAGCCTTTCGGTGTGAACGCGGTTTTGCCGTTGTCGCCGCTCAGCGGAATATTCGTGATCGTGCCGGCGGATACGATTCCAGGTTGCTCCCGGATGGATTCCAGCAAGCGATCGGTGATGCGGACTCGGTCCGGATTAATCTGCCAGGGAATGGTGCATTCGCCGGTGAGGACATGCTCGGCGCGAAAGCCAGGAGAAACGGCCATCACCTTTTTCAAGCTCAGCCCGAGAAGCGCCGCACCCGCGAGCAAAATAAAAGCGAGGGCGATCTGCGCGATGATGAAGCCGTGACGAAGGCGTTGGGTCGCGCGGTTGATCGTGCCGGAGCGCGATTCCGATTGCAGCGCGTTCGCCAGATGACTCCGGAGGTTGAACCAGGCGATCGGCGCAGCAATCGCGATCCCCAGAATCACCGCGCCAGCGAAGCCGATCGCCGCGAGCCAGCCATCGAACACGATCTGTGCGCCGAGCGGCAGACGATTCGCGCCCATGACCTGGAGCAATTGAGTCCCCCACGCGCCCACCACCACACCGAGCGATCCCCCGGTCGCAGTGAGGAGAACTGTTTCCACCATCACTTGCTTCACCACGTCCCAGCGGCCTGCGCCCATCGACTGGCGGATGGCCATTTCTCTGGATCGGTCGCTCGCGCGGATGAGGAGGAGATTGATGAGATTCACCGCACCAATGAGCAGGAGGAAAAGCACGCCTCCATGTAGTAACCAAAGCGTCGGACGGATGGAGCGAACGTGATCCGCATGCAGCGAAACCACTGGCGAGCGGAAGCCGGCTTCGCGCATCGTCTGCGCCTCGGGGTTGTCTTTTTCGAGCGCGGTGTTGTGCGCGTCGATCTGTGATTGCGCCTCGGCCATGGTCGCGCCCGGCTTCAGCCGCGCGAGCATGTGCGTGCCACCGCCGCCGGAATGACGCTGGCTCGGCACGCGATCCTCGGGCCGCGTTCTGATCGGCAGAAAAAGCCGCGCTTCCGAGGAGAGGAAGCGGAAATCAGGCGGCAACACGCCGACCACTTTTCTGGGGATGCCATTGATGAGGATGTCGCGGCCAAGAACGTTTGGATCGGCGGCGAGACGCTGGCGCCAATAAGCGTCGGTGAGGATGGCGACGCCGTTATTTTCCGCGACCGCCGCTTCCTCCTCGGTGAAGCTGCGACCCAAGGCCAGGCTCACGCCGAGAGTGGCGAAAAATTCCGGTGAGATGCGCATGACTCCGATCTGCTCGATCGAACCCGGATCGCCGACGGCTTCGCGGCGCTCGAGGTAAATGGAAAGGCTCGAGAAAGCCGGGATGTTGCCGCGTCGTTCGTAGTAGTTGGTGAACGAGGAGCCGTCATTCTCGACGCCCGCTTTCGGATAGGTGTTGAAGATCGTGACCAAACGATCGGCCTTCGGAAGCGGCAGCGGCCGCAGCAAAACGGAATTGACCACCGCGAAGATGGCCAGGTTCGCGCCGAGACAGATCGCAACCGTGGCCAGCGCCGTGACCGTAAAGGCCGGAGCCTTGCGCAGCTGGCGAAGGGCATAACGAAAGTTGTTCATCGATTTGCTATTCGGCTCGTAAGGCAACGATCGGATCGACGCGCCCTGCGCGGCGGGCCGGAATCCAGCTGGCGACGGCCACGCCTAACGAAAGAACGACAGCCGCCCCGAGCCAGATCAAGGGATTGCCGGCCGGCACGCCCGGCCATTCATGTTGCAGGATGCGGACGCCGGCCCAGGCCCCGAGCGCTCCGGCCAGAAATCCAAGGCCGAGCAGGCGCACCCCCTGCGCCGCCACCAGCCTCACGAGTGCGCCACCGGTCGCGCCGAGCGCCACGCGCACCCCAAATTCACGCGTCCGGCGCGCCACTTGCAGCGCGAGCAGCCCATAAACTCCAATCGCCGCGAGGATGAGACCGAGGAGCCCGAAGAGCGAGACGAGGACGCAAAGAAACCGTTCCGTCACCCATGAATCGGCCGCCGCATCGTCCAGCGATATGACGTTGTAGGCGGCAATGCGATGATCGGCGCGCGCCAATGCCGCGCGCACCGCCGTCGCGGAAGCGAGCGGGGAAGCGGCGGTTTCGACGACAAAGGTCATCTCGTCGAAGCCGGACGCGACCGCTTGCGGCAACGAGAAATAGATGGTGCCGACAACTTCACCGTCGCGCGGGTCGGCGATTGCCTTGGTATCGCCGGTCACGCCGACGACCGTCAACCAGGGGTGCGCACCATCGAGCCGGCCTTCCTTAATGCGTTTGCCGACGGGATCCTCGTTAGGCCAAAAACGGCGTGCGAAGGATTCGTTGACGATGCAGACCGGAAACGCCTCCGCGTGATCCGCCTCATTAAAATCACGGCCGCGCAGGACGCGCTGGCCCATCGTCGCGAAGTAGCCGGGCCCGGCCACGCGCAAATAGGCGTGGTAAACCCCACTGGAGGCCGGCGGATGACTGCCCTCGGGCACGCCGGGGATCATGTTCCACGATGCGTCCATCGGTGGCGGTGCCGTGACCGTGGCGGAGCGGACGCCGGGGAGCGCGCGCAGTTCCTCGAGGGTTCGATCGATGGCACGCAGCCGCGACTCTGGCGAAGGGAAGAGCCGGTCCGCAAACATGGCGTGAAAGCTGAGCCGATGATCCGTCGCAAATCCCCACGGTTGCCTGACGATTTCACGAAAATATCCAGTCAACGACAGACTGCCGACGAGCAGCACGACGGCGAGGGCGATTTCCGCGACGATGAGGCCGCCGAGCCAGCGTCGTGTGCCGCGATCGAGGGTGGCACCGCGGGCGATGCTGCCGATCGCGCCGCGCAGATCGACCCGCGCCGCGCGCCAGGCGGGGAACAATCCGACTCCGATCCCGGTGACGATCATCACGCCGGCCGCGAAAGCGAAGACGGGCCAGTCGAGGCGTACGGCGTAATCAAATTCGCGGATCGCGCTGCCGGTTTCATCGGCGCCTTCCGGGCTGAGCGCGACCAGGATCGGGGTGAGCCAGCCGGCCAGGATCAAACCGCCAATGGTCCCGGCGGCAGTGAGGACGAGCGACTGCATGAGACCTTGCCGGACGAGTCTTCCGCGCGTCGCGCCGAGCGCGGCCCGCATCGCCATCTCGCCTCCTCGCTCGACCGCGCGAGAGAGGAGCAAGCCGGAAAAATTTGCCGCCGCTACCAACAACGCGCAGAGCGCGGCGCCCGCGATGATGAGGAGCTTCGGCCGGAGATCGAGGATGAAGCTGTCGCGCAGCGAGATCAACTCCGCGCGTTCCGGGCTGGCGGGATCATGCGTGGTGGCCTTGATCGCCCCGCACATGCGATCGGTAGCTTCCTGCGCCTGCGCCAGGCTTAGACCGGGGCGCATCCGCGCCACGCCATAAAGATAATGGTGGCCGGATCGCTCGGCGGAATAATCAGTCCGGAGCGGCAGCCAGATCTGCGCGCGGTAGGGATGCCGAAAGTCTTTTGGCATCACGCCCACCACCGTGTAGGGCGCGCCATCGAGATGAACGGTTTGGCCGAGCACGTTGCTCCGTCCGCCAAGATTCTGTTGCCAGAAATCGTAGCCGACAATGACGACCCTTCCGGCCCCGGGCTGATCTTCCGCCGGGACAAAATTTCGACCAAGCGCCGGCGGCAGCCCGGTCACTTCAAGAAAATTGGCGCTGATCAGCGCCGCCGGAATATTGCGCGCGGGTTGAGTGGCGCTGGCATCAAGGGTCAGGCTGGCCCCGGTGGCGGCACCGATGCCTTCGAAGATCTCGGCGCTGTGCTCCTGCCATTGGCGCAGGATGGTGGGAGCGAGATTCAGTCTGGCAGTTTGTTCGCCGCTGCCGGCCGAGAGTTCATATACCCTAACGAGTCGATCAGCGCGCGGAAACGGCAGCGGTCGCAGGAGGCTGCTTTCCAAAACCGAGAAAATGGCGGCGTTCGCGCCGATCCCGAGGGC
>JBDTCM010000397.1:0-2831 GCA_039923575.1 Chthoniobacterales bacterium | reverse complement strand
CCGGCGGCCTCGGTCTGCTGATCGAATGGTCCCTGCATCAATGTGTCGGGCACGACGCCGACGATGGTCCGCCACGGCTGCTCTTTGCCAGGATTGAAAATCCGAACCTGATGCCCAAGGGCGCTCTGGTTGCCCCAGTATTTGTGGGCAAAGCTTGCGTTCACGATCGCAACCGGCTGCTTCGCGTCGCTATCGTCGAGTGTGAAATCGCGGCCTTCCAGGATCTTCAGCCCAAGGGTCGCGAAGTAACCGTCTGAGACCGATTCGAAATTGCAGCGCGGGCGATCACGATCGGTCAGGTATTTCTGGCCATCGACTTCATACTGTCCGGCCGGAGCGAAGGTCATGCGGAAGCGGTCAGTCATGGCGGCGGCGGCGAACTGCGGGTTCGTTCGGAGCGTGCGAACGGCGCTCTTGAAGAATTCGCGACGCGAATCTTCGGTTGGATAGGTGCCCTCCATCAAGGCAAGGCGCGCGGCATAAAGGCCATTCTCGTCGTAGCCGTAGTCGAGCTTGGTTTGGTTGCGGATCGATTTGATCTGCAAGGTCGCGGCGATGAGGAGCGCAGCGGTCAGCGCGATTTGTCCAATCACGAGCGCCCGCGTGATGACGTTGACCAGGCGGCTGCTGTTACCGCGTCCGCCTTCTTTCATCACCTCGGCGGCGTTGTCGCGGGAGCTGAGAAATGCCGGGACCAACCCGGAGGCGATGGTCGCGACGAGCGTGATTGCGAGGGTGAAGACGAGGACGCGACCATCAATGGTGAAGTGCCACCAGTACGGTGGCGGAAATGGCGCGGCCTTTACCACTTTGTCGAACATGTCCACGCCCCAATACGCGATGAGCGTGCCGGCGATGGCGCCGAAAACGGCGACGACCAAGCTCTCGGTCAGCATTTGCCTGACGAGTCGCCCGCGGGTCGCGCCGAGCGCGCTGCGAATGGCCAGCTCCTTGGCGCGCAGGGCAGCGCGCCCAAACTGCATGTTCATCACGTTCACACACGCGATGAGCAAGACGACGAAAACCGCACCGAGCATCGCCCAAACGATCTGGCGCAGTTGCACACCAGTGAATGCATTGATCAACGGCAGCACACTGGCCGAGGTCAAATTCTGGTTCGTCTTCGGATTATCGGTCGCGATGTTGCGCGCGATCGTGACCATCTCGGCGTTGGCCTGGTCAAGCGTGACGCCCGGCTTGAGTCGGCCCATCACGGCCGGTGCGCGCGCGTTTGCGCCGAGGAAGAGTTCACCGCGCGGCGTGGGTGGCCACTCGTTGTAGAGCGGCGTCCAAAGTTCCTCCGAAATAGGGAACCTAAAGCCGGGCGGCATCACGCCGATGATCGTCGCGGCTTTGCCGTTAATCGTGACGCTCTGGCCGACGATGTTCGGGTCGGAATTGAAATCGCGCCGCCAGATGTCATCCCCCAGAATCGCAACTTTCGGCGAGCCGGGCTTGTTATCCTCCGCGGTGAAGTCGCGCCCAAGGACCGGGGACACGCCGATGATCTTGAAGAAATCGTCGGTCACATAGGCGCCGGTGTAGCGCTGCGGGGTTTTCTTGTAGGTGAGGTTGATGGTCGAGCCGTTGAGATAGCCGGCCATCATTGCGAACGAGTGCTGTGCCGCCTTGATATCCTCGTAATCCTGCGCCGCCGGGATATTACCGTTACCGAAGTTGTTGTTCTGATCGCTCGCCTTCGGATCGATCAACCCGACGCTGACCAACTGCTCGGGGTGAGGAAATGAAAAACCGCGCAGCACAATCGCGTTGACCACGGCAAACTGGGTCATGGCGCCGCCGATCCCCAGCGCAAGCACGAGAATGGCGAGGAGACAAAAGACCTTGTCTTTCAACAGGACGCGGAGTCCGACACGAATGTCCTGGCTAAACGATGCGAGAATCATGCTGAGTTATGTTGGATAGGGCGGTGGATCGGAGAAAGCGATCGCGCAGCCAGGTGAAGTTTTCGAACGCCGCGTTGTTGCGAAGCCGACAGATTGCGATCATTGGGTTCAGGTGCAAATAAAGCCTGAGCAGGACGGTGCAATGCACTGCTCGTGCCACGCGATCTTCATAAATCCAAGTTGCTCTTTTTGAAAGCGTTCTGAACGGAAACCAAATTGCTTAAACCGCAATTGCATTCCGTCACTGGGAAACGGACGTCCCAAAAACGAAACGACGCGCAGCCGATCTCTCCGCGCGTCGCTTCCTAAGTTTGCAGGAGACTTATCCTACGTTGGGCTTTCCGACAGTGATACGATTTGGAAGCTTGAAAGTCTCCGTGTTCATCCGTGGCTTTTCAACAAGCCCGATGGCTTCTAACTCCTTCGCAACAACTTCCAGCGAAGCTTCCCTCAGACCGTCGAGTCGCGGAGGGACGCCAGCTATCAGCCGGTGGTGGAGGTTGACTAATGTGGGAGGGGCCTTTACGCCCGGATCCGTTGTGGCTCTCAACCCTCCTTCGGGGCACAAAGGCCCCTCCCACATTGGCGACCGGATGCACAACTTTGCCTCGTTCAGAGCAAGCTAGATCGTGCTTCCGCTCCACTTCAGTTTTCGCCTAACGACGCTAAAGAATGATAACTCTGGCAACACCGCCAGTGGAAGAACCTTCTCCGCCCGGCGAATGACTACGGTGGATCCAAACTCCAGCAGCACTGGATGACGCCCGTCAAGCGTCAGGTAAACCGGGTAGTCGGGCTCACTCGGCTCGATCTCGATCACGGAATTGTCGCCGACGATGACGGAGCGGTTTGTGAGCACATGCGGACAGATCGGCGTGATGACGAAGACGCCAGACTGCGGTTCGAGGATCGGACCGCCGGCTG
>JBDTCM010000396.1:0-6274 GCA_039923575.1 Chthoniobacterales bacterium | reverse complement strand
GCCGCGATATCCGTCGCGACCATGACTTCGTATTTGCCCGATTTGAACCCCTCAAGCGCCTCGACCCGCTCCCGCTGGGTGCGATTGGAGTGCAGGACCGCGACCGAGTGCCGCCCCTGTTTCAGCTGCGACGCGATCCGGTCGGCGCCGTGTTTGGTGCGCGAGAAAATCAGGGCGCTGTCGAAGTTGGTCCGCTCGAGCAAGGCCATGAGGAGGTCGAATTTCTGCTCTGCGGCCACCGGATAGACGGCATGCGTCACGGTCTCGGCCGGCGAGCGCCGCGCGCCGATCTCGACCAGTTCCGGTTCGTGTAAGACCCAGGCCGCGAGCCGCTCGATCTCGGGCGGGAGCGTGGCCGAGAAAAGGAGCGTCTGCCGATCGGTGGAAATTTGTTCCACGATCCGTCGCACATCGGGCAGAAAACCCATGTCGAGCATGCGATCGACTTCGTCGAGGACGAGAATGTTGACGTCGCGCATGTGCATCGACTTTTGTTCGAGGAGATCGAGCAACCGTCCGGGTGTCGCGCACACGATGTCGGTGCCGCGGGCCGCTTCTTCCTTCTGCTTGCCGTAGCCGACGCCACCGTGCACGACCGAAACGCGCAGATCAGTGAAGCGGCCGTAATCGCGAAACGCGGTCTCGACCTGCGCCGCGAGCTCGCGGGTCGGCTCGAGCACGAGACAGCGAAAGGCGCCGTGCTTGGCGAGCAGGGTCATGATCGGGAGCGCGAAGGCGGCCGTCTTGCCGGTGCCGGTTTGCGCGGTCCCGATGAGATCCTTGCCTGAGAGAATGATTGGAAATGCGCGGAGCTGAATCGGCGTCGGCTCGGAGAAGCCCATCGCCTGTGTTCCCCGCACGACTTCCGGGGAAAGCCCGAAGTTGTTGAAAGACACAGGCGTAGACACTAGTTCGGTTAGGCGGAGAAGCAACGCCCGTTCGCATTTCTGGAGTTGTCCTCCCGTTCGGGTTGCAGCAGGATACCGCCGAATGGTTCCCAAATCGCTGCGGATCTTTGTCCTCGCCGACACGCACGATCATCTCCCGGAAAACCTCGAGGCTCTGGCGGATGATGTGGATGAAATCTGGCACCTGGGCGATCTTTGCGCGCCCAGTCTGCTCGTTAGGCTGGAAGGCGTCGGGCCGCCGGTTACGCTCGTCCGCGGCAATTGCGATACCAACTCGGAGTGGCCGCTGATCGTCGACCTGGAGCGCAACGGCGTCCGTTGCCGGCTTGTGCACATCCCGCCGGCGCGCCCGCCGGAGAACGTCGATGTTCTCCTGCACGGCCATACCCACGTGCCGCGGGAGGAGCGCCAGAACGGCGTGCTCTTCCTCAATCCCGGCTGCGTCACCCGCCCCGACAAGGGTGCGCCGCCCAGCATCGCGACGCTCGAAATCACCGCCGACGGGAAGGTCCTCTGGCGCGTGACGCGTCTTCGTTAGGCGTCTGGCCTCCTGTAGACGCTTCGCTCTGCGAAGCGCGAGTGTGGCATCGCTTAAGGAAGCGAGACGCAGACCCGCGTCGCCCAGAGGGCGACGTCTACAGCTTAGCTCTGCAGCTCGGCGACCGTCTGCGCATGGGCCGCGCCGAGGTCAACGGGCGTCACGGGTTGCTGGGTGAATTGCCAGATCGCCGTCGCGGTCGCGATGACGAGCAGCAAATAGACGATGTTTTCAAGGAAGGTGCGTCCCTTTTCCTCCGACTCGACGAGCATCTGATAGGTGCTCTCCTCATGAACGGGCCTGGCTTTGGATGAGTTTGTCATGGTGTTCCTTTCTTTCGACACCCATCTCTTATGCAGTCGCCATGCCATGCTTCAGGCGAATCCCTAACCGCCAATGAGAGCAGAACTTACAAAGCACGACCAAAATCTGTCGCGCTCGCGAGTGTAGCGCGGGCGGGATGCAGCCGTGCCGAAAACGGGACGCCAATTCGCAGCGCCGCGTTTCCCTCAGCTCGACGGAGTCTCGCCCTACCGAAAGACGCTATTCTTTCGCGTCCTTCGGCTTCTCGTTAGGCGCGCTCTTCTTCGCCTTGCGCTCGGTCTTCGCTTCCGCGGGAGTGGCTTCGCCTTTCGCGACTTTGCCCTTCTTGCCTTTTTCGGCCGGGGCTGCTTCCTCAACGACTTCGGCGGCATCGACCCATTCCAGGAACGCGACGGCGGCGGAATCACTTTTGCGCTGCCCCAGTTTGATGATGCGGGTGTAGCCGCCGTTGCGGCTGGCACTGCGCGGCGCGATGTCCTCGAACAATTTCTTGACCGCGCCTTTTTGCCGCAGCACCGCCAGCGCCGTCCGGCGCGCATGGAGCGAGCCGTTCTTGCCTAAGGTCACCATCTTTTCCGCAAGCGGCCGGACTGCCTTGGCTTTGGCGAGGGTGGTCTTGATCCGCTGGTGCTCGATCAAACTGCAAACCTGGTTGGCGAGCAACGCCTTCCGGTGCGCGGCGGTTAGTCCCAATTTGACGGTTTTAACTTGGTGCCTCATAGCTGTTTCTCCGGCGAACTTTTTGGTTTATTCCGCGGCGTCGACATTCGCGCCATTGGCGGCGTCGGGCGTGAGCGGGATCTCGACCAGACCCGGATCGAATTTCTGACCCAGGCCAAGGCCGAGTTGTTGCAGCTTGTCCTTGATTTCGTTGAGCGATTTCTTGCCGAAGTTGCGATACTTCAGCATCTCCGCCTCGGTCTTCTGCGCGAGCTGGCCGACGGTGGTGATGTTGGCGTTGTTCAGGCAATTGGCCGCGCGCACGCTCAGTTCGATTTCGTTCACGCTCATGTTGAGCAGCTTCTTCAGCTTGACGTTTTCTTCGCTCACACCGGCGGGCGTTTCGTCGAACTCGATCACGTCTTCGTTGAAATTAACGAAGACATCGAGGTGATGGCGGAGAATGGCGGAGGCCTGGAGCAAGGCGTCGTCCGGGGTGAGCCGGCCGTCGGTCCAGACTTCGAGGATGAGCTTGTCGTAGTCGGTGCGCTGACCGACGCGGGTGTTTTCGACGGCGTATTTCACACGGGTCACCGGCGAAAAAATCGAGTCGATCGGAATCAGACCGATCGCCTGGTCGGGCCGCTTGTTCTCGTCGCCGGTCGCGAAACCGCGGCCGACGCGGACGTCGAGCTCGGCTTCAAATTTGTGCTTCTTGTCGAGGGTGCAGATGACCTGCTTGGGGTTGAGCACTTCGTAACCCTGGATGAGCTGGATGTCGCCGGCGGTGACGGTGCCTTCCTTGTTCACGTTGAGCGAGAGCTTGCGCGCTTCGGGATCGGCAGCTTTGAATTTTACGCGCTTCAGGTTGAGCACGATATCGGTCACGTCCTCGACCACGCTGGGGAGGGTGCCGAATTCATGCTGGGCGCCGTTGATTTTGACCGCGGTGATGGCGGCGCCTTCGAGCGACGAGAGGAGCACGCGCCGGAGCGAATTTCCGACGGTGTGTCCGTAGCCGGCCTCGAAAGGTTCGGCGGCAAACTTGGCGTAAGTATCAGTGGATGACGCCTCGTCCTTGACGAGGGTCTTGGGCATTTCGAAACGACCGTAACGAACTGGCATAATGACTTTGGAGCGCTGGAGTCTTGGATTATTGGAGTGCTGTAAAAGCGCTCATCTTCCACTACTCCATTACTCCACTACTCCATTCTGAGCGCCGGGTTCCCCCTGGCGAGCGCGGTCTCGCGTCCAGCGACGGAAACCCAGGGACCAACGGCGCAACGTGTGTAAAAACTCGCTGCGGAGATGGAATGAACACGATTCGGCAGGTTTTGCAAGTGGCTGCTGCCATTGGCGACCGGCCCCCGAATGATCGCCTCAGATTTTACGGCAGCGAAGTGTGAATTTCCATCCGCAAAGCTGCCGAGCATGGCGATTGATCCACCTATCGACGGTGAAATCCTCGCGAAAGTTGGGATGCTTCCACCAGTTGAAAAACCTTGGATTTCAAAAGCTCAATAATCCAATGCGGCGTCAGTTTTCCAACCGATAGACCTCCACCAGGCCAATCACTCTCTGCGGGTGATCTCCCAGAACTTGGATCCCCGGCTTTCCCGGAATGCCCAGCAGAGATCGTGGCGCAGCCGTCGTGATGTCAGCGAACCGGATACCACAGATGGGGTTGATGCGATGAGTACCATGAACGTGTTGATCGATGTTCGAACCTTGGCGAATTTGCTGCTGGAGTCCGTGGACCTGGGTTCCTATCTCGCGCTCCGTGCGCAGTTCCCTGAGGACCGCCTCGAGCCGGGGAATCGCTCGGATCGTCGTCGCGACCTGGTTTACAGCTCAACATGAGACGGCGCATGGATTCACTGAGAGTTATTCTAATGTATTGACACATTAGTTAACAACGTGAACAATACGTAGCACGCCAAATTACGGTGCAACGGAACAAGGAGTTCCTCATGAGAAAATCCAAGTCCAGAACAGTCAGCTCCGCGGTGTCACGACTCCGCCACCGGACGGTGAAGATCGACGGTCTGGATATCTTTTACCGCGAAGCTGGTCCCACCGACGCACCAACGCTCGTGCTGTTGCACGGCTTCCCGTCTGCATCTCATCAATACGCACCGCTGATGGCGCGTTTGGCAGACCGTGTGCACGTAGTAGCACCGGACTATCCCGGCTTCGGCCACAGCAGTGCGCCTGCCTCCAGTAATAACGGCGGCAGCTTCGTCTACACCTTCGACCACCTGGCCGAAATCACCGAAGCGTTTCTCGACGCTGTCAAGGTGGACCGCTTTTTCGTCTACGTTTTCGACTTCGGCGCGCCCGTGGGATTTCGCATCGCTACCCGCCACCCTGACCGCATCCGCGGAATCATTGCCCAGAACGGCAACGCCTATGAAGCGGGCCTCGGCCCGAACATGCAGCCTGCCGTAAAACACGGGGCCGACCGGCGTGCGTTTAACGAACAGATAAAGGCGGCCCTCAGCCTCGACGCGACACGCGGACAGCATCTCGATGGCGTGCGCAACATCGAGTTGGTCGATCCGGACACGTGGACGCTCGACCAGCACTGGATGGATCAACCCGGTCGCGGCCCGATCATGCTCGACCTGCTCTATGACTATCAGTCCAACGTGGCACTTTACCCACGCTGGCAGGAGTGGCTGCGCAAAAACCATCCGCCGGTGCTGCTACCATGGGGCCGCAACGACCAGTTCTTCCCAGAGGCCGGTGCCCGTGCCTACTTGACCGATATACCCGACGCGGAGTTGCATCTGCTCGACACCGGTCATTTCGCGCTCGACGATCACCTTGAGGAGATCGCGGATCTAGTCGCCGACTTCATCGCACGCCACGACCAGTGACTTACAGCGCACTCGCCACACGGCGCTGCCATTAAGGTAACCGGCTTGGATACTCAGAGCTGTCAGGCGACAGTCGAGGCTTGCGCGGCGATTTCACGCAATGCGCTGGCGAAGGTTTCGGGCGCCTGGGCACCCTGGATCAGAGGCTTGCCACCTACCATGAAGGTGGGCACGGCGTGGATGCCCGCACGCTGAACGCTTTGTTCCTGCTGACGTACGGCTTCCGCATAACGGTCCGATGTCAGGATTTCGTTGACCGCTTGTGTATCCAATCCCAAGTTCGCGGCCACTCTTCGCAGCACCGCGGGGTCGGACGGGTTCTCGGCCTTGCCGAAGTAGGCATCGAAGAGCGCGAGCGCAAACTCGGTCTGGTGGCCCTGTTCACCGGCCCACATGAGCACCCGGTGCGCATCGAAGGTGTTGACAGCACGACGCTTGAGCGCAACCCCCGAAGTCGAGGTTGAGCGCATGGGCTGCCGCGATGATCTGTTCCTGCGACGCAACCACCTCCTCTACACTGCCGCCATACTTGCGCACCAGGTGCGGAACAATTGCTTCGCCCTCGGCCGGCATGTCGGGTGCGAGTTCGAAAGGATGCCACTCGATCTTGAAGGTCAGGCCTTCCCTGGCCAGCTCTCCCAGGGCTATCTTCAGCCGTTTGTAACCGATCGGGCACCACGGACAAGCGACATCAGACACGATATCTATTTTCAGTTGAGGCATAGTAACTTCCACGGCGTAAGCCTCCGCGGCTTAGGTCACGAGGCGATCCGCCTTCATCAACGCCCACTGCTTCTCGTATTCCATGATGTGGGCGACAGAATCGACAAATGCCTCATCGTGGCCGAAGCGCAGCAGCAGATGGAGCCCGGTCTCGAGGCCTGAAGAGATGCCGCCCGCAGTGATCACCCGGCCCTGGTCGACGACGCGGTGGCGATCGATTTGGCAATTCGGCGCAATCTTCG
>JBDTCM010000395.1:0-3364 GCA_039923575.1 Chthoniobacterales bacterium | reverse complement strand
CCGTCATGAAAACCCGAATTCTTAGCTGCCTTATTCTCAGCACTGCGCTCGCCTTCACCGCCTGCCCGACCAATCCCAAGAAGAACCCCAAGAAACCCGGCGTCACCAAGCAGACGCCGCCGGCCGGCGCAGAGAGCGCGGACGTCGACTTTCAGTCGTTCGTCGGGCGCCTGCGCAAAGCGGTCAAGGCCCACGACGTCAACACGCTCGCCGCGATGATGACGCCGAATTTTGCCTACGTGCTCGGCGCAACGCCGGCGGAGGACCGCACAGGAGCCGGTGTCTTCCAATACTGGGATGAGAACTCACTCTGGATCGAGCTCGATGGCATTCTTTCGGAGCGCTTCGTGCAGAAAGAAGCCTACATGGTCGCGCCGCCGCAATTCGCCGATCCCAGCGCGGATTATGTCGGCTATCGCGCCGGGATTCAGCGAGTGAATGGAAGCTGGAAATTTTCTTATTTCATCAATGGTTAGGCGGCTCCCGCGCTGCGCTTTCTCGTCGCTTGTCACTTGTCACTGATCACTTCCTCGGCCTCCCCCACCGACCGCCCTTCGTCTTCGTTAGGCAATTGCGCCACTGCGAGCCTGGCCAGAGCGCGGAGTGTTCGACTGTTTTCCCTAACGACGACCCGATGTTCGCCGGTCATTTCCCGGGGAACCCGCTCGTGCCCGGCGTCATCCTGACCGAGGCCCTCGCGCAAACCGCCGGGATCGCGGCGGCCTCGGGATTTCCGGAAGAGGCGCGGCCGTTTTTCTTGCTCTCCGCCATCCGCGGGATGAAATTTTTCGCGGCAGTCCGCCCAGAAACTGAAGTTTTGCTGCGGGCCGAAAAGCTGGCCCAGGTCGGCGATCTCTGGCAGTTCCAGGTCGTGGCCAGGGTGAGCGGGCAACCGGTCGCAGAAGGACAACTCGTCCTCAACCGGGCGCCGGAAAGTTCCTCTCCCACGTTGGAATAGCGCCGGCTTGCGCTACTCTTACGCCACAAGATGCGCCTGCCTGAATTCGCCGTCATCATTCCCGCCTACGACGAAGCCGCCTGCATCGGACCGGTTCTCGACGAACTTCTGCGCGTTGTCGATCCCGAGAAATTTGTCATCGCGATCGGGGTTAATGCTTCCTCCGACGCGACCGCGGAGATCGCCCGGCAACGCCCGGTCCTGGTCGCGGAAACGGAGCAGCGCGGTTATGGCCACGGTTGCCAGGCCGCGATTGACCTGACGAAAAATCTTTTCCCATCGATTCGCGCCTACATTTTTTGCGCCGGCGACGGCGCGAGCGATCCGCTCGATTTGCATGCCCTCACCGCCGCCTACGAACAAGGCTACGACCTCGTGCTCGGCAGCCGCACGAAACGTCTGCGCAATTGGCCGGCCATGACGGTGCGCCACGTTCTCGCCAACGCCGCCCTCGGACTCTGGGCCGGCCTTTTGAGTGGGCGCTACTTCAGCGATCTCGGCCCGCTGCGCCTGATCAGTCGTCCGTTGTTTGAGAAAATCGCACCGCAGGAAATGACTTTTGGGTGGACGATCGAAGCGCAGATCGCCGCCGCAAAACTGGAAGCCGCGATCTGTGAAATCCCGGTGCACGAACGACGCCGCCTCGCCGGGGAACAGAAAGTCTCCGGGGTCACATGGCGCCGCACTTTCTCGATCGGCTGCAAGATCGTCGCCGCCGGCTACCGCACCTGGTTGATTTGCCAGCCCGCGCCAGTGCCGCGCCGGCCGATCTTCGCCCGCTCCAACAGCAACCGGCGCCGCGAAGCGTGAAGTGGTGGTTGCTGCTGCTGGTCAGCGCGCTCATTTGCGGTTGCGGCTCGGTCGGCAAGCCGCCGCTGCCCAAATTCGCCGTCGGCCCGGCACCGCGCCCGGTCCCTCCCTCCGATCTCTGGACCGCAAAGCTGCGCGCGACCGACGTGATCTATTTCGGCCTAACGAAAAGATCAAACGCCGAAACCCAGCCGGCCTGGCGCATCGTCGAGACCCTGCAGAGCGGGGGCGCTCGCGTCGCCCTCGGCTGGACCGATCTCCCCGCCACCCAGCAACCCCTTCTCGACCAATGGCAGCGGCAGGAAATCTCCGGCCCGCAATTGCTCGACCGGCTCGCCGGGCCCGCGCGCGGCGACTGGCTCAGCCGCGCCCTGCGTCCAGACCTCCTCCAGCTCGCGCTCGGTGCGCCACCGGACTTGCTCCGGAAAATCCGCGCCGGCGCGGACCTCACCGCCGAGGAGCGCGCTCTTTTGCCTAACGACTATCGGCCGCGCCCCGACGCCTTCGATAATTTTTCCGATCGCGTCGCCGCTTCGGCCCGCCTCCGCCGCTACGATCTGGCCCGTCTTTACCGCACCCATCTCGCCGCGGAGCAAATGATCGCGGAAAATATTGTCCGCTTCCGGCGCGATCATCCGGAGGTGAAGCTGCTCGTTTTTCTCCCGGACGACGCGATGATCAATCCGCGTGAGGTGGCCGATTTCGCCGCGCAAAAGATCCCCCTGCGGCAACTGATTCTCGATCGCTCGGGCACGCCGGCGGGAGCGCGCGCGCAACTACTGGCGAGTCGCTGAGGCGGGCCGCTCCAGATCGTAAATCGTGCCCCAGAAACCGGTCGCGACGACCGCATTCTTACCTCGCCACGGTTGCGTGCTCCCGGCGTAAGCGCGCTCCTCCTCCGGGCCCCAATAGATGTAGCGAGTGTGCAACGCCCGCGCCCGTTCGCGCCAATCGGGCGCGCCGAGCATGAGCGCCTTGAGCTGTTGCTCGATCGGCCCGTAATCGAACCCTTGCGTCCAAAGGTGCCCGGGATAACCGAGCACGGCTTTGTGGCCGTTCAGGAGGATGGGGTGATTATAAGTGGGAAACGCGGCGAAGCGTTCCTTGATCGGCAGCTTGCGCACCACTGTGGCGACTGCCTCGAGCTCGGTGCGGTCGGCGAGGTCGAACCCGGCTGAGCCCGCCAGGCCACCGAAAAGACTAACGAACCCCGAAGCAAAAAGGAGGAAGCACACTGCCACCCGGATCGGCCACTGCCATTTCGCGATCAACTCACGCCACAAAAATGGAAGACAAATGAAATAAGCCCAGATGATGAGCTTGGTATTGTCCCAACCCCACGGCGCCGTCTTCACGAAAAGCGCGAGGAGAAAAATTGCGACGGCGGGAATGACAAACGCGAAGGCGCTGAAAGCCCTGACCCGTTTCCACCAGCTAATCCACCTCGTGCTCGTCCTCGTCCTTGTAATCGTAATCGGAGCCTCCGCCCCAGGAACAGAATCAGAATCAAGAGCAGCAGCAGGAACAGGATCAGCCACGGACCCCTCCCAATCCTTCCACACCCGCCAGCCGATCACCCCCACGAGCGCGATCATC
>JBDTCM010000394.1:0-4146 GCA_039923575.1 Chthoniobacterales bacterium | reverse complement strand
GGCCTGTTCTTTTTTCTCCTCTCGACCGTCGGCATGGGCCTGATGATCTCCTCCTTGTCGGTCACTCAGCAACAGGGGCTGCTTGGGGCATTCCTGTTCATCGTGCCTTCGATCATCCTTTCCGGTTTTGCCACGCCGATCGCCAACATGCCGCACTTCGTTCAGCAGCTCACCTTCCTGAACCCCCTTCGCTATTTCCTGATTATCCTGCGAGGTGTGTTCCTGCAGGGAACGCCCTTCCATCTGCTCATCAGCCAGTTTTGGCCGATGGCCATCATCGGAGTGGTGAACCTGGCCCTGGCGGGATGGATGTTTCGAGCCCGTATGTATTGACCTTTCGTGAATTCGCTCGCCACGGCGTTCCGGTCACGCTGGTGGCGCTGGCCGCTTTCATCGGCTGGGCGGCGCTGGTGACGTAAGAATGCAAGCATCCCGTCAAGCCGCCATGTCGAATGAAAAATCCAAGGTGAAAGAGGGAGGCGCGAACGAAGAAGAGCCGTCGCAGGCGCCGTCCCGTCCCCTTCAGACAACGACGGCACTCTTGCGCATCCGAGCCTGATTTAGTAATCTTTCACTGATGAAACCGGCGGCGACCATTTTGCCCCTGTGCGAGATGAGCCAGGCGACCAAGTTGCGGATTATGGAAGAACTTTGGGATGATCTTTGCCGCTCGCCTGAAGGTGTGCCATCTCCCGCCTGGCATGGCGAAGTCCTGGCGGCGCGCGTCGAGCGAGTGGCGAAAGGCGAGGCCGAGTTCCGCGATTGGGCCGAGGTGAAAGAGCGGCTCTTGCGGAAGAAGGAATGAGAATCCACGTCCTCGACGAGGCCGAGGACGATTTGCAAAATGGACGGCGATTCTACGACAGGCAGGGACCTGGGGTGGGCGCATACTTCGCCGCTGCTCTCGCCTCCGATATCGATTCGCTTATTCTTTTCGCGGGCATCCACCCGCGGGAATTTGGATTTTATCGTACGCTATCGAAGCGATTTCCGTTCGGGATTTACTATCTGTTCGAGACAGAGGTCGTCGAAGTCTATGCCGTGCTCGATCTCCGACGCGATCCCGCCTGGATTCGTCGCCGACTCAAAGCGAAAAAATAAAGTTTGAGTAGCGCATTGCCCGCCCGCCTGTGTGCGGGCGACGCTGGTCTCGCCGTCGAGCTTTGTTTCTCCTCAAGACGTGGAGGCCGTGCCGAAATGCAGCGGATGGCCATGGCGCCGGCCGGATTAGGGAGGGAAGAAAAAGCCGTTCGATTGAATGGTGCGGTGCTCGCCCGTTTTTGCGAATCTGCAGGTGACAGTGATGCACGAAATCGCGTTATGGGTGCAACTGCGCGAGCGATACTTTCATCCGGTCCGGGAACGGATCGGCGGAGGGGTCGGCCGACAAATGGGAAGAGGAAGGGAGCCAGATGGGCTAGAAAAAGCTCTCGCTTACGCGCACTTGAACTCACCGCCGGAAACAGGAGTGCCGATAGTAAGCTCTAACCAGGCTCTGCTCGCGGATCCTCTTCGCGTCTCTCCTTCGGTCGATGATGGAACCCGTTGCCGGCAGAAGAGCCGTTCGCCGGATTGCGGACGAGATAAAGCTGCTCGTCTTCGCGGACACGAGGCGTCGTCTTCCTTCACGCTTACTCGTCTGGGCACAGGGCTTTTTAACATGAGTGGCCCGTTGGCGCTATGAAAAGCAAATGCGTCGGCGCGGCGCGGTCGCAGCCCGCCGTGAGATTCGCCGGTTACGCGAAACGTCCGATGTAGGCACGCCGTCGGGCGGCGCCGGCCGGTAGCCGATCTTGTTTTTGTTGGGTGCGGGTCGAGGGTTCAGCATCAATCACGGGAACGGATGACAAAACCGGGAACGCCTGATCATGCCTGGTCCTATGAACATTCTGACCATCAACGGCGGTTCATCGAGCATCAAGTTTGCGTTGTTTGACGCGGAAGATCTGCGGCGCGTGCTGGAAGGGAGAATCGAACGAATTGGATCGCCGGAGTCAACGTTCACAGTCAAGGGTTCGCAGAATTTCTCGCGGTCATTGGCGGCGCGCGATCACACGAAAGCGGTGAACGCTTTCGTGGATTGGATCGAGAAGGAGATCGGCCGCGAGTCACTTGCGGCGGTCGGGCATCGGATCGTGCACGGCGGACCCAAATACAGCGCACCGGAACGGATCACTCGCGAGGTGATCGATTACCTGCGCACACTCAGCCCGTTCGATCCGGAACATTTGCCGGAAGAAATCGCGCTGGCGGAAGCGATCTTTCGCCGGTTTCCCGATCTGCCGCAGATCGCCTGCTTCGACACGGCTTTCCACCATGACCTGCCCAAGGTGGCGCAGTTACTCCCGATCCCGCGCCGCTATTTCGAGCAGGGAGTGCGTCGCTACGGGTTTCATGGATTGTCTTACGCCTATCTCATGGAACAACTGGGGGATCGCGGCCGCGTGATCCTCGCGCATCTTGGGAACGGCGCGAGTCTCGCTGCGGTGCTCGCCGGCAAGCCGGTCGATACCAGCATGGCGTTCACTCCCACGGCGGGGTTCCCCATGAGCACGCACTCGGGCGATCTCGATCCCGGTCTCGTCTGGTATCTGGCGCAGACTGAACAAATGAGTGCGGAAAGGTTTCAAAGGATGGTGAACCACGAGTCCGGCCTGCTCGGCATCGCGGAGACCAGTTCCGATATGCGAGACTTATTAGAGCGCGAAGCGAAGGACGAACGCGCCGCCGAAGCAGTGGCGATGTTCTGTTACCAGGTCAAAAAATGGATCGGCGCTTTCGCTGCGGCTCTCGGCGATTTGGACACGCTGGTCTTTACCGGCGGCATGGGAGAGAACTCGCCACCGATTCGGTCACGAATTTGCGATGGCCTGGAGTTTTTGGACGTGACGCTGGATGAGAAACAGAACGCGGCGAACGCCAGCGTGATTTCCTGCGCCGGGAACCGGGTCAGCGTGCGCGTGATTCCGACCGACGAAGAGGTGATGATCGCGAAGTCCGTGTGCCGCGCACTCAAGTTAGCAGGACCTTTTGAAAAGGGTGCGCCCGCCATGCAACGGACAACAAAACAAAAGCCAGGAAAGGATTCATTATGACAACGACCAACTTCATGCTCGCCTCCGGCGTTCTTCCGGCGCTCCAGCAATTTGTCATGACGACAAAGCTGCATCCCATTCTCGTAAACTTCACGGCGGCGTTGGTGCCCGTCTCGGTCGTCAGCGATGCGGTGGCCCGTTTTCTCAAGAACGAATCGCTCCGCCATGCCGCGTGGTGGACTTTGTTATATGCGACAGTCGTCACGCCGTTAACCGCAATTACCGGCTGGCTTTTCTGGATGTCAGACGACAACGGCGTGACGGGCATGACGATTCACAAATGGCTGGGAACGGGATTGACGGTGTTTTTGTTGGGCTTATTCGTTTGGCGGCTCAGGCTGCACCGGCAAAACCGGTGGGCCACGGTCTCCTACCTTATCGCAGGGGTCGTCATCGTTGCCGCTCTGGTGTACCAAGGCCATCTCGGCGGCATGCAGGTGTTCAGCGGAATGTGAGGCCGGCGGATTTCACCCACACTTCTTCACAGCAGGAAGACAGTATCTCACTCCCGTGCCGGACATCGGCAATCGCCTTGTGCCGCCGGAAAGCAAGGCTGTAATTTATTTTTAGGCATGAAAACAAAAACCAAAACACTCGCTCCGGACCTGTTGGCCAAGATGGATGCCTACTGGCGCGCCACGAACTATCTCTCGGTTGGGCAGATTTACCTGTACGACAATCCGTTGCTCAAGCGACCGCTGAAGCTCGAAGACGTGAAGCACATGTTGCTGGGTCACTGGGGCACCACACCGGGGCAGAATTTCATTTACGTGCACTTGAATCGGGTCATCAAAAATTACGACCTCGACATGATCTACGTCTCGGGCCCCGGACACGGCGGACCGGCGGTCGTTGGCAACACTTATCTCGAAGGCACTTACAGCGAGATCTATCCGAACATCAGTCAGGATGAAGCCGGGCTGCGCAAACTATTCCTGCAGTTTTCCTTTCCAGGAGGAATTCCGAGCCACGTTTCGCCGGAGTGTCCGGGCTCGATCCACGAAGGCGGTGAGTTGGGATATTCGCTCAGTCATTCGTTCGGGGCGGTGTT
>JBDTCM010000393.1:0-4712 GCA_039923575.1 Chthoniobacterales bacterium | reverse complement strand
CCCCGATGGCTTCCCGCCATTGGTCTGCATGCGCACTTTTTTTTCGCTTAATCAGAAGCCCATTATGCCTGACAAATTTCCATTCCAAAAAATCCTGCTCTGCGCTGTGGCCAGCCTGGTCGCTCTGGCTGGCTGCGCCGTCAACCTGCCCCCGGCGCCAGCTTCCAATCCGGCTGACGCCCGCGCGCCGGAATCGGCGACGGCGCCTTTGCGACCGCAGCTCCTCGCCACCTCCCGCACTTTTCTCTCCTCACACGCCGACGATCGGGAACAAGAAGCGAAGCAGATGGAACACGAGATGAAAGGAATGAAGTCGCTGCCGAAGGAAGAGTCGGCGGAGACTTATTTCACGTGCCCGATGCACCATGAGATCCGCGAGGCCAAGCCCGGCCAATGTCCGATTTGCGGCATGACGCTGGTCAAGAAATCCGGCGCTGCCGAAGGAGCGAAACCATGCAGCGACCAATAATTCTCGGCTTGATTGCCTCGCTCGCAGCCGGATGTGCGACCCCCAACGCATCGCTCGATGGCGTGCAGAAGGCCGTGGCGGAGCGCGCCGGCAAACGCATTCACTGGAATCGCGGTGGTCCGGAGGACGCGCAGATCGAGCAGGGAGTGCAGGGGCTTCTGCGGCGCCAGTTGACGGCGGGCAGCGCCGCGCAGATCGCACTCTTGAACAATCGCGAGCTGCAGGCACGCTTCGAAGAAATCGGCATCGCGCAGGCGGACGTCATTCAGGCGGGGCTGATCTCGAATCCAAATTTCTCCGCCAGCTTCCGCTTTCCCGATCGTCCGCCTTCCGGGTCAAATATCGAGTACGCGATCGCGCAGAACTTTCTCGATCTGCTCGTGCTGCCATTGCGCAAGCGGATCGCGAACGCGCAACTCGCCCAGACGGAAGTCCATGTCGCCGATGAAGTGCTGAAGCTCGCGATGGAGGTGAAAATCGCTTTCTACACCGCGCAGGCACGTCAGCAGTTGCTCGATCGGTTGCGTGTCATCACCGAGACTAACGAGACCGCAGCGGAGTTTACCAAACGCCTGCACGACGCTGGCAACACGAGCGACCTCGAGCTGGCCAATCAACAGGGCAGCTACGAGCAATCGCGGCTCGAGGTCGCGCAGACCGAATTGCAGGTGCGGCGCGACCGCGAGCGGCTCAATCGGCTCCTCGGCCTCTGGGGCCCGCAGACGAACTGGACGATGGCCGACCATCTGCCAGAGCTGCCCGGCGGCGAAGGGTCGCTCCGCAACCTGGAATCGCGCGCCGTCGCGCAACGGCTCGACCTGCAAGCCGCGCGCATGCAACTCGACTTGGTCGGACAATCCCTCGCCCTGCGCACCAAAACCCGCTACCTCCCCGCGGGGATCAAGCTCGGTGTCGATACCGAGCGCGAGCCCGATGGTCAACGCGTCACGGGGCCAACCTTGGATCTCGAACTCCCCATCTTTAACCAGGGTCAAGGCGAGATCGCAAAATTGACCGCGCAATATCGCCAGGCACAGCGGGAGCTGGAAGCGATGGCGATTAACATCCGTTCCGAAGTGCGCGAAGCGCGCGATCAACTGGTCGCGGCGCGCGATCTCACCTCCTACATCGGCAAGCGATTGCTCCCGACGCAGCAACAAGCGCTCAATCTCACGCTCCAGCAGTATAACTTCATGCTCAAAGGCGCCTATGACTTGTTGCTCGCGAAGCAAAACGAAGTCGCCGCCGAGCGTAGTTACATCGAAGCCTGGCGCGACTACTGGATCGCAAGGGCGGAGCTGGAGCGCGCGGTCGGAGGAAACCTTTCGTCCTCTTACTCGTCCTCGTCCTCGAAACAACTCAACTCTACTCACTGACAATGCGCACCTATTTCGACCACGAAAAACTGGAAGTTTACCAACTAGAACTAGCCTTCATCGCCTGGGTCACTCCCCTCCTGACGAAGGTCAAACAATCGGGCACAACCACGCGCACGGCCGAAGTCATCGACCAACTGGATCGCGCGAGTTTGTCGGCTTTGTTGAACACTGCCGAAGGAAACGGACGCAGACAGCGCCAAACGCGCGCCAAATTTTTCGATGATGCTCGCGGGTCGTCGACCGAATGCGCTGCGTGTTTGGACGCTTTGGTCGCCAAGAAGCTCTGTTCGGCGGAGGAAGTGACCGAAGGCAAGGAATTGCTTCTACGGATTGTTTCGATTTTGACGAAACTGATCGAACGGTTCGATCAACGATTGAATGAAGAAGAGGGAAGCTACGGAACCGAGGACGAGGACGAGGACGAGTAGGAGGAGGACGAAAAACACCATGATTACACGACGTAAATTCTTTTCAGGCGCCGCCGCGTTGGTCGGCGCCTCCGCGCTCGCGCAACGCATCGCGGGCGGAACCAACTTGCTCGCCGCGCAAGCGACTCCCGCGTCCGCGCCCGGCACAAAGGTCAACTACCGGCCGGTCGTTACGCCTAACGGCAGCACCCTCCCATGGGTCATGAAAGACGGCGTGAAGGAGTTTCACCTCATCGCCGAACCGGTGAAGCGCGAGTTCGCTCCCGGGATGATCGTCAACTGCTGGGGTTACAATGGCCAGACGCCCGGCCCAACGATTGAAGCGGTCGAGGGTGATCGGGTCCGCATTTTGGTCACGAACGAGCTGGCGGAACCTACGTCAGTCCACTGGCACGGCTTCATCTTGCCTAACGGGATGGATGGCGTCGGCGGCGTGACTCAGAAACATATCCCGCCGGGTGAGACCTATGTTTATGAGTTCCCGCTCGTGCAGCACGGCGCGCAGATGTATCACCCGCACTCTGATGAGATGACGCAGATGGCGATGGGGATGGAAGGTTTCTTCATCATCCATCCTAAGGACGGATATCCAGAGCCGGTCGATCGGCATTTTCTTATCTTCCTTCAGGAATGGGCGATCGAGCCTGGGACTTTCACGCCGAATCCCAATGTCATGACGGACTTTAACATCTTCACGTTTAACAGCCGCGCCTGGCCGGGGACCGACCCGCTCGTGATCAAGCGAAATGAAAGAGTCCGTTTCAGCTTCGCCAATCTCAGCATGGATAGTCACCCAATTCACTTTCACGGGCATCGATGGTGGGTTGTGGAAACAGATGGAGGCCAAATTCCCAAGACCGCCTGGTGGCCGGAAGCGACCGTCAACGTGCCGCCCGGCACGACGCGAACGGTCGAGTTTATCGCCGATAATCCGGGCGACTGGCCGTTGCATTGCCATAAGAATCATCACGCCATGAACGCGATGAGTCATACCATTCCCAATGTCATTGGCGCCAGCCAGAAGGGCGTTGCCCAAAAGATTGGTAAACTCGTTCCTGGTTACATGGCGATGGGAGAGAAAGGCATGGGCGGGATGTCGGAGATGGCGGAAATGATGCCCGGTCCGCGCAACACCCTGCCGATGATGACTGGGACCGGGCAGTTCGGCCCGATCGAGATGGGGGGCATGTTCACAATCATGAAAGTGCGCGACGGCATCACGACTTACGATGACCCGGGCTGGTATCAGAACCCTCCCGGGACCGTCGCGTCCTCCGTCTCCGGAACTGATTTACCGAACGAAAAACCAAAAGAACCCATGCACCATAACCAGTCATGAAAACCAACTTGCAGACCTGCGCCATGACTCTCCTTGCGAGCGGATGTCTTCTCCTCGCAGCCGGCCTTTCCCGCGCCGAACCAATCGCGCCGGATGCGACGGCGATCACCACCGCCGCGGCAGATTTTCACAAAGCGCTCTCCGCTGGAAAGCCCGATCAGGTGATGGCGCTGCTTCAGCCCGACGCCCTGATTGTGGAAGGGGGCACCGTCCAGACGCGCGCTGAGTATCAGAGCGAACATCTCGCGGCCGATATCGCTTATGCGCGCGCCGTTCCCAGCACACAGCGCAGCGCCGTTGTCCGGCAGGAAGGTGATGTCGGATGGGTCACGTGCACCTTCAGCGTCACCGGCAAATTTCACGACAAAGTAATCAATGACCTCGCGGCCGAAACCATGGTCCTCACCAGGACACTTGCTGGATGGCGGATCCGTACGATTCATTGGTCGAGTCACAAAGCGCCCAAAGAATAATCCGTTTTACCTGGCCGGTAGAAATCACCTGACGAATGATATGAAGACGAAGAGCCGAGCCGCCGACCTCTGGCCATCGTTGACATTTCCAGGAAACCAGCTTAGGCACTTTCTTACTTTGCTCGTCCGACCTCGTCTAAATGCATTTAAGCTGAGCGTCTCGCTCCTGGCGGTATTCGCATGGCTTTTGGCCGTGAACCATTGCTTGGTCGAAGTGATCGATGCTGCCGGAGCGCCGGCAGAAACTCACACAGCAGCGGCGGTTCCTTCGCATGCAGATGGTCACTCCCCTGGGCATGAGAAGCAGGGGCAGGAGGACGATTCTGCCACCTGTTGCAAGGATTTCTCAAAAGCCGCGCAAACAGACAACGCGTCCCCTCAATTTAAGAACGTCGTCGTCAAGCTGGTAACGTTTTTCAGTGGTGGGCAGCTCCTTCCGGTTGCGCCGAAAGCTGATCTCAATCCGCACTATCTCGACAGCGGGCCGCCCGCGTCCTTCGCGGAATCTGTCCTGCAGCGGAGCGTTCTCGCGCACGCTCCGCCCGTCCTTAGCTAGAAGCTGAGACGCCTGCATTCGCAGGTCGTTCCAGCTTCTTTTGCGCCTGCGCAAACGCGTTGTCGCGT
>JBDTCM010000392.1:0-3462 GCA_039923575.1 Chthoniobacterales bacterium | reverse complement strand
GACCGCCGGTGTCCGCATCATGCGGACACGCACTTTGGAGAGTCGGGGTGGTTTGGTGGGGTTCAAAAGTCCGTCGCCGCGGGACGCGACGACCGGCGGGCGAGACGCCCACCCTACCCGAGACAGGCGATACACTTTTTATTAATCCGCTCTATTCTTCGGCGAGCAACTCGTAGGAAAGAATGCTCAGGCAATAAATCGCGGCCGTTTCCACCCGCAGGATGATGGGGCCGAGAGTGAGCGGAGCGCAGCCCTGCGAACGCGCGAGCGCGATCTCCGCCGGGGTGAAATCGCCTTCCGGCCCGATCAGCATGAGAACGCGGGCCGGCCGCGCGCCGCCGTGTGCTTCCGCATATTCGGTCAGGATTTTTTTCAAATGCTGTGCGCCCGGCTGGAGCGAGCCGATGAGTCGCAGGTCAAAGTGTAGCGGCGCCCGTGTCGGGCGCAGAGAGGAACTTGTGCCGGCGGATGCGTTTTCCTGCGGTTCTGCGGGCGACACGCTGGCCTGGGTTCCTGCGGGCGACACGCCCGCCGCTACACCGGATTCGAGCTCGCGAAAGAAGTCGCCGGGCGATTGCGGGAGGTGGACCTGCGGGAGCCAGTTCTGACCGCATTGCTTGGCCGCTTCGAGCGCGACGGTCTGCCATTTCGCCTGTTTCTGCTTCGCGCTTTCCGGGTCGAGCTGCACGACGGTGCGGGCGGAGAGAAGCGGGAAGATTTCGGCCGCGCCGATCTCGACCACTTTCTGCACGATCAGATCCATGTTTTTCCCTTTCGGGATGGCCTGGGCGAGGGTGATGCGGGCGCGGAGCGGCGCGGTCACGGCTTCATGCAGAATTCGCAACTGCACGGCGCCGGAATCGAGCGCGCGGATCTCAGCGGTGCCTTCGCGGCCCGCCCCGTCGAAAAGGGTGACGCGCCCGCCGGGCTGGAGGCGGAGGACGTCGCGGGCATGGTGCGCCTCGGAGCCGGTCAGGGTGGCGGAGGGCCAGTCGTTAGGGGAAAGGTAGAAGCGATGCATTTCTCAAGAGAGGTTCGTTGATACGGCAAGACTCTGTCGAGCCAGGCGGGAACGCATCCCAGGCTCGACGGAGTCTCGCCCTACCGAAAGAATTCTCTCGCCCGGTCGAAGAAGCTTTTGTGCAGCGGGGTGTTGTGCTCGCCGCAGAGCAGCGCGAATTCCTCCAGCTTCTGGCGCTGCTCGGCGTTCAGGTCGGTCGGCACTTCGACGAGTAACTTGGCGAAGAGATCGCCTCGCTCACGGCCGCTGACGTGGGCCACGCCTTTGCCGCGCAGCTTGAAGGTCTGGCCGCCCTGGGTGCCGGCGGGCACTTTCAAACTCGCCTTGCCTTCCAGCGTCGGCACGGGCACTTCGCCGCCGAGCGCCGCGGTCGCGAAGGAGATTGGCACTTCGCAGAAAAGGTTGTCGTCTTCGCGCTGGAAGATCGGGTGTTCCTTGACGTGCACGACGATGTAGAGGTCGCCCTGGTCGCCGCCGCGGATGCCCGCTTCGCCGTTGCCGGTGGAGCGCAGGCGCGAGCCGTGCGCGATTCCGGGCGGGATTTTGATTTTGATCCGGCTGGTTTGTTCGGTCCGCCCTTCGCCGTTGCAGGCGTCGCACGGTTTTTCGATCACTTCGCCGAGGCCGCGGCAACGCGGGCAGGTCTGCGAGACCTGGAAAAATCCGCGTGAACTCACGACCTGCCCGCGTCCGTGGCAGGTGGTGCAGGTGACGGCGTGCGACCCGGCCGAGGCGCCACTGCCCGAGCACTTGGTGCAGGTGTCGAGCTTGCGCACTTCGATTTCTTTTTCGACGCCGAAGGCCGCTTCCTCGAGCGTGATCTGCATGTCGTAGCGCAGGTCGCTCCCGCGCTGGGTGCCGTCTCTTTCGGCCGCGCCGCCGCCGCCGAAAAAGGTCTCAAAGATTCCGCCCGCCCCACCGGCGCTGCCGAAGACATCGCGAAAGATATCGAAGGGATCGTGGAACCCGCCGCGCCCGCCCTGGGCGAAAGCGGCGTGGCCGTAGCGGTCGTAGGCGGCGCGTTTCTGGTCGTCCATCAGGACGTCGTAGGCTTCGCCGAGTTCCTTGAACTTCTCTTCCGCGTGCGGGTCGTCCGGATTTTTGTCGGGATGAAATTTGACCGCGAGTTTGCGATAGGCGCGCTTGATCTCGTCGTTAGGCGCATTACGCTCGACGCTCAAGACTTCGTAGTAATCGCGCTTGGTGGTCATATCGAAAAGTGATCAGTGACGAGTGACAAGAAAAAGAGCAACCGCTGCGCCGCGCTACTGGTCACTCATCACTCGTCACTTTTTTTCCCGCTGGAAACGACCACACTGGAGGGCCGGAGGAGCCGGTCCTTGAGCCGATAGCCGCGGCGCATTTGCCGCAGGACCACGCCCTCGGGGACGCTTTCGCTGGGCTCATGCGCGATCGCTTCGTGCAGGTTGGGATCGAACGGCTGGCCCTCGGCGTCGATCGGCTGGAGGCCGTTGTCGGCGAAGAAATCGGTCAGTTGTTTCAGGACCATGCTCATCCCGGAAAAGACTGGGGAGTTTTCGCCTTCGTTCTTCGCGGCGGAAAGGCCGAGCTCGAAGTTGTCCACGATCGCGATCAGGCGCTCGAGGAGCGAGCTGTTGGCGTATTTGATCGCCTCTTCTTTCTCGCGCGTGGCGCGTTTTTTGAAGTTGTCGAAGTCAGCCTGGCTGCGCAGCGCGAGATCGCGGAAACGGTCGAGATCCGCCTGCAAACCGGCGGTCGGATCGTCGTTGTTCTCCGGAGCGTCCGGTTCCGGCGCGCCGGTCGCTGTGGACGGCGGCTCCCCGGTGACGTGTTGCCGTTGGGTTTTGGAATGCTTCATGTCTTTCGAACTACAATCAAAGTGATGTCATCATTTTGCGGATGGCCGTTGGCGAAATTACGGACATCGGCGGTCAGTCGCGCGATCACTCCCTGGGCTCCCTCGCTCGCGCTGGCGCGGACGGATCGGATCATTCGTTCCGGGCCGAATTCGTCGCCGTTGGCATCGAGCATCTCGGTGACGCCGTCGGTGTAAAGCACGAGGCAATCATCGCGTTCGAGGGTCACGGAAAGATCGCCGGTTATCCTATCGAAGACGTCTCCACTGTCAATCCCGAGAGCCATCCCGGGCGGCTTCAAAACCTCCACTTCGCCGGTCGCGGCGCGATAGAGGAGGGGGGCGTCGTGCCCGCCGCGCGAGAGGGTCACGTGGTGGTTTTTGTGATCGAGAATGAGGTAGGCCATGCTGATGAACATGTCCTCCTTGATGTCGGGATAGAGCTGGCGATTGACCTTGCGCAGGACCTCGGCGGGCGACTGCCCGAGGCGCGCTTCGGCCCGCAGGACGCTGCGGCAGATGGCCATGATGAGGGAAGCCGGCACGCCCTTGCCCGAGACGTCGGCGATGACCACGCCGAGGCGGTCTTCATCCACCTTGATGT
>JBDTCM010000391.1:0-3811 GCA_039923575.1 Chthoniobacterales bacterium | reverse complement strand
GCGAAAAGAAGCGGCCATTCCTGACTCTCGGCCCGCGCGCTGCTCGTCCCGATGAGAAGGGCGAAGAGCGAGACGAAATAAAGCGCCATCTGCAGGAGCAACATCGGCGCGGCGCCGGCGGAATCGGCGAGAAGCGCGGCTCCGATACCACCGGCCAGCGCGAGCACGCAGAAGACCTGCAGGTAGCGGTTGAGAATGGCCGCGTGCAGCTCGCGCGCGATCACCGCGCCGGCGGCACGCTGGTCAAACCGCGAGACGGAGTGATTGGTCGGGTTCATGTAAGAAGGTTGGTTCGACTTCGTCGAAATCGTCGAAGTCGTGCGGCAGATCGGAGGGATCGAGCTCGCGCTCGATCCGGCCGCGGTGGCAAAGGAGGCAGCGTTGCGCGACTCCGTTCCACTCCGCGATCAGGTGTGTCGTCATAAGGACGGTTTTGCCGCGGGCCGCTTCCTCGTTTAGCATCGTCTGCAAGCGCGCGCGCCAGCCGGGATCGAGGCTAAGTCCCGGTTCATCGAGGAGCAGGACGGGCGCATCCGGCAAAAGCAGGAGCGCGAGCCCAAGCCGTTGCCTCATTCCACCGGAGAGGGCGCCGGTGCGCTCGCGGGCCGCACTCGTTAGGCCGACCTGAACGAGCATCGCTTCGCTGCGCGCGCGATCGACTCCGCGCAGGCGCGCGTAAAAGTTCAGCACCTGGAGACAGGTGAGACGCGGATGAAACTCGGGGTTTTGCGGGAGGTAGCTGAGCGCCCGTTGCGCATTGCGCTTGGCGTGGATGACATCGTGACCGGTAATGAACGCCGTCCCGCTATCCGCTCGGAGAAGGCCGGCGAGCAGTTTCATGGTCGTGCTCTTGCCGGCGCCGTTCGCGCCCACCAGCATGGTGATTTCGCCTGAGAGCGCTTGCAGGGAAAGGCCGCGCAAGACTTCCTTGCCGCTAAAATTCTTGTGAAGATTATCTGTCTCGATCATTGCCTAACGAGGTTGGCTGGCTGGACCGCGCGCTGGGCGCGGATCGTCCAGAAGTTTGCGGTCAGCGGGGCCGGGTCCTCGATCGCCTGGAGACCCGGAATGGCGGCGCGGTCATTCGCAAAACGGAGCAGCTTCACGACTGGACTGCCGGAAAGAAATGCGATCGCAGGAAAGTCGCGCCGCAAGCGACCGAAAAGATCGAGCTCGCGATGCGGCAGATCGCTGATGCCATCATGGTTGAGGTCGAAGGTTTCCTGGTCGCCCCAGTAATTGCCAACCCCGTTGACGGCCCAGCGATTGTTATCGCCCGCGCCGTCGACGTCGACCGGATGGAGATTCTGGGTGAAGCGGTTCTCGGTAAAGGCATTGTTATCCGAGTTCCCATAGAAACGGATGCCGATGTAGTTGTGGCTGATGTCGTTCCCCCGCACGACAAAACCGATCGCCTGTTGAAAGGAAAGACCGACCGCGTTGTTGCGGATGACGTTGTGCTCGACGCGCACATTTTCGTCGGACTGAAAGAGGATGCCGTAGGCGCGTGAGCCGCGGTTATCGATAAACTGGTTGCCGCGAATGACGATGTCGCGCGAGAACATGACCGCGGCGCCGGCGGCGTTTTCGGCGAAGAGGTTGTTCTCGAAAACATTGTGGTCCGAATACATGTAGTGCAGGCCGTAGCGGACGTTGTGGACGCGGTTGTTTTCGGTGCGGGCGTGGTTGGTGAAGGAAAAATAGATGCCGTCGCGCGTGTCGCTGATCTCGTTGCCGGAAACCAAATTGTTCTCGCAATTCCATTGGTGAATACCGTTGCCGCGCTCGTTTTGGTTGAGTGGGGTTTCGCAGAGCTCGCCGATACCGGCGGTGAGCGTTTGCTCGATGGGTTTGATCGAGGTCAGGAGCGTGCTCTTGCCGCGGATGTGATTTCCGATGATGCGGCAGTCACGGACTTTCTTCAGGTAAACGCCGTGGAGCGAGTCCTCGATGATGTTGTTTTCAATCGTGGCGCGATTCCCGGCGACGAAGACGGCGGCGTTGTCGTCGGATAAACGCAGGCCCGAGCCGGTAATGTGGAAGCCGCGCACGGTCACGTTGTCGGCCGCGATGGTGATCACGTTGCCGCTACCGTTCCCACGGATCTCGGCGCCGGGTTCGCCGATGAGATGGAGGGATTTGTTGATTATGATTGGGCCGGGATGCACGCCCACCGAGACCTGAATGGAATCGTTAGGCGCGGCTCCGTCGATTTGCTGCTGAAGCGTGGCGGCAGATGCAAGGCTCGTTAGGCTGAAAAACGCGCAGAGCACAATTCGGGGAGCACGGGCTGTTAGCCCGTTGGTCGCGGCAGTCTGCCGCGACACGCTCTGGCGTGGACGTTCCCTTTTCTGTGGGGAGCTGCGCTCATTTGTTTCCGGCAAACTGCCGGAAACAACGGGCTGGCAGCCCGTGCTCCCCGGAGTTCTGCATCCCCGCTTCATAGCGCCAGCACCTTTTTCTTGCGCGAGAACCAGATGGCGAGAAGGAGCAGCGCCATGAAAACCCAGAGCAGATAAGTCCCCAGTTCCGGGTAACTCGACTGGGTAAAGTTCGCGATCTTCTGGGTGCCGAAAATGAGCGGCGTGAAGGGCTTGATATGCATCGGCGCGTGCGGATCGAGATTGTGCCCGTACCAATAGAGCCGGTAGTAGAAAGCCGCGATTGAGAATGCGCCGAAGTAGGAAGCGAGGACGAAGAGATCGATCACGCCTTTCATCTCACCGAAGACGGCGGAGCGCAGGGCGAGCAAGATGAAAACGCCAAACATGAAGGGCATGATCTGCATCTCGGTGAAGTCGGCCTGGTCGATCTTTTTCATCCCGATGTAGTGATTGAGATTGTTGATCTCGTTGATGTCGTTCCCGTTGAGGCCGCCGCCGTGGATTTTGTAGGCGTAGATTTGCATCGTTAGGCCGTCGGAGTATTGCGGCGCGACAAGGTATAACTTCCAGAGCGGAAAGAGGACCGAAGCCGCGACCGCGATGGCTGCGGCGAGCAGGCAGAGGCGCGACCAAAGATTGAGCGATTTGTGCAGGAATCGATATTCCCGATTCAGAAATGTGGGCATGATCTCTCCTTCGGAACGATCGCAACCCGCGCGCACCAGAGGCACGCGCGGGCTGCATCCATGGCTAAGGTGTGGGAGCGGGCGAAGCGTTCGGCAGGCGAGGCGGCGTGTTCCCCGGAACTGCCGGCAAGGAGTCCGCCGGCACCGCCGGTTCACCGTCCACGGCATCGGTCTTGGGCCGCGGTGGCAGCGTCGCCGAATTGCCCTCTTCGCTCGGAGCCTCGGCGGCCCCTTCATTCTTCACTACAAGGTAACCCTGCATCTCCTGGTGGAGCGCCGAGCAGAAGTTGGTGCAGTAAAATGGGAAGACGCCCGGCTTGGTTAGCTTTAACTGGAGCGTCTTTGTTTCGCCGGGATCGATCGTGATATTGAGATTGTTCTCGACCAACCCGAAGCCGTGAATCATGTCAGCCGATTGCTCGATGTTAGTCACGTGGATGGTCAGTGTGTCGCCTACTTTCGCGTCGATCCGATCTGGGACGAAACGGCTGCGGATGGCGGTGACTTTGACGATGACTTCGTTGCCGTTGCGCGTTTGGCCGGTCTGAGCCGCGTCCCAGACCGCATTTGGATCCTTGTTTTCATCCTTCGGATAAACTTCGATCGGCTTGATTTTGTCTGCCTTCAGGATTTGCGCGAAGTGCGGTTCCGGGTCGGTGAAAGTCTCATAAACCAACTTCATCTTCTTGCCGGTGATATCGATCAGCTCGCTGTCCTCCGGCTGGGCGGGTCCGACGCTGA
>JBDTCM010000390.1:0-3956 GCA_039923575.1 Chthoniobacterales bacterium | reverse complement strand
CCGGCTCGGCGAAACCGGACGCGAGATGGGCTCGATGGTTCTCGCCTGGGATGCGGCGAAATCTGGCGCGTCCGATCCGTCGGATGGGCAAAATCTGGTCCTGCATGAGTTTGCTCATCAACTCGATTTCGAAGACTTCGTGGCCGATGGCGTGCCGGCGCTCGGTTCGCGCAGCGCCAAACAATCCTGGGCCGAAGTCATGAAAGTCGAGTTCGCAGCCTTGCGCGCGGCGGATTCAACGGGGATTTCGACTCTGCTCGATACTTATGGCGCGACCAATCCGGCGGAGTTTTTTGCCGTCTCGACGGAAGCGTTCTTCGAGCGGCCGACAGCATTGCGTCGCCGCCATCCGCGCCTTTACTCCGAGATGCAGCGGTTCTTCCGCCAGGATCCGTCGCTCTATTCGAGCGAACCGGTCTCGCCGCCGACGCGCGCGGGGGCCTGAGACGGGGAGACCGCCCGGCGATCGCCCACTGCGGCCGGTTTGCGCCGCGGTTTCGCCTGGGCCGATTTTACCGGCCCGTAATCCTGCAGCCAGGCCGTCTCCTTCGGATCTTCTTTCCAAGGATAGTAATCATCCTTTACCGGCCACCAGATGAGCCGGCCGCAGGCACGCCAGCCATCGATAATATAACCGTCGCGTAGCGCCTGCCCGCGCGCCGTGACGACGATGACATTGTGCTCGAGATTCGTGCCGGGATCGGCTGCGGCCCAGTAGAGGACGAGAGTCTTGAGATGGAGCGTTTTCAGTTGTTCGCCGATGCCGCGCGCCCAATGAAAACAGTAGCCGTACTGCCGCCGGCCGATGTGGATAAGAAAATTCTGAAAGTTCGCGGGCGGGACGACATGCCATTCCTTCGCCAGCCGGCGGGCGGTGTTGTGCGAAGTGACCGCGACCAGCTCGGCCTCGGCCGGGTCGACGTCGGGAGCGAGAGCAACGATGGCTTTGGTAAAGTTCTTGATCGATTTCGAGTCGTCGGCGCGCGCGGGGACAGCCGCGAGGAGGAGCGCGCAGACGAGAAGGAGACTGCGCCGCCTTGCGGAAGATGATTTTGGAAGAGCGATCGGCGGCATCAGAAAAGGTTTGGCGACGATAGGCGCGCGCGGGTGAAGTGCAAAGGTCACCCCCATTTCGAAAACGAAAAGGACCATGGGCGGGAAAATCTGTGCAGGTGAGCGATTCCGGCTACATTCGGTCTCCTGCCATGGAGGAAGAGAACGAACTCATCGCGCTGCGGCGCCAGAAGATCGAAGCGCTGCGCCAGCGCGGGGTCGCGCCGTTTGGGCAAAGCTTCGAGACGAGCGGCTCGATCGCGGAGTTGCGGGAAAAATTTGCCGACGGCGCAACGCTGCGCGCGGCGGGTCGAATCACTGCGCATCGCGACATGGGGAAAAGTCACTTCCTCGATCTGCGCGACGCGACCGGGCGCATGCAGATTTACGTGCAGGCAAAAGAGCTCGGGCCGGAGGTGATGGAAACGTTTGGCCTGCTCGATCTGGGCGATTTCATCGGCGTGGAGGGCAGTTGTTTTCTGACCAAGACCGGCGAGCCGACGTTGAAGGTGCACAAGTTCGAAGTGCTCGCGAAAACCCTCCGGCCGCTTCCGGAAAAATGGCACGGCCTGACGGATGTCGAGGCGCGTTATCGCCAGCGTTATCTCGACCTCGTGACGAACGAGCACTCGCGCGAAATTTTCGCCAAGCGCATCACGATCCTGCGCGAGATGCGGCGTTTCATGGAAGCGCGCGGTTTTCAGGAAGTGGAAACACCGATGCTGCAAACCGTCGCGGGCGGCGCGGCCGCGGAACCGTTCCGCACCCATCACAAGGCGCTCGGGATCGATCTCTACCTGCGCATTGCGCCCGAGCTTTATCTGAAGCGGCTGCTCGTCGGCGGTTTCAACAAGGTCTTCGAAGTGAACCGCAACTTCCGCAACGAAGGTATCTCGCGCCGGCACAATCCGGAGTTCACCATGCTCGAAGGCTACTGGGCCTATGCGAACTTCGAGAAAATCGCGGAGCTGGTTGAGGAGTTGATCTGTCACCTCGCGGAGATTCTCGAATGTGGGAGGGGCCTTTGTGCCCCGATGAGCGGTGGGAGCACAACGGATCGCGGCACAAAGGCCGCTCCCACATTGCAAATCGAGCATCGCGACGCGGAGGGCAATGTCATCCGCACCCTCAACCTTTCGCGGCCTTGGCGCCGAGCCCGCTATCGCGATCTCGTCTGTGGAGTAGCCGGCGCCGACTGGTTCAGCCTAACGAGCGAGGAGCGCCGCGCCAAATGCCGCGAGCTTGGGGTCGAGATCCAGCCGCAGATGGCGGATTTTGAAGTCACCCAGCACGTTTTCGAGAAGCTCGTCGAAGAGAAAACCTTCGATCCGGTTTTCGTCACGCATTGTCCGAAGGAGCTGGTCCCGCTCGCGAAGCAAAATCTGGAAGACGATTCGGTGGTCGACGTTTTCGAGTTGATCATCAACGGCCAGGAAATCGCGCCTGGCTACACCGAGCTGAACGATCCCTTCGTACAACGGCAACGCCTCCTCGAACAGGCGGGCGAAGAAACGCAAAAGCTCGACGAAGATTTCCTCCTCGCCCTCGAATACGGCATGCCCCCGGCGGGCGGCTTTGGCCTCGGGGTCGATCGCCTTACGATGCTCCTGACCGGCGCGGAATCGATCCGCGACGTCATCCTTTTCCCGCTCCTGCGGCCGAAGCGCGATTAGCTCCACTGCGTCTCGGGGAGCGAGCAAATCACTGGCCGAACCCCCACCGAGTGCTACCTTCCGCCATGGAAAAGCCACAGATCACAGCCTACCTCAAAACCCATTGCGGCTGGAGCGGCGGCATTCGCGCCGTCCTCGCCAAATACGATCTTCCCTACACGGAAAAAGACATCATCCAGAATCCCGCTTTTCGCTGGGAGATGGAAAGCAAGAGCGGCCAGCCCCTCTCGCCCTGTGTGGAAGTGAACGGCGAAATGCTGCCCGACGTCAGCGGCGAAGAAGTGGAGCGCTACCTCGTCGAACACCAACTGATTCAGCCTAACGAAGCCGACGCCGGGGTGCCGATCAACGCGCCCTGCGCCAACGAGCAGCACGGCGAGCCCGTCAAACTGAAGTTGTAGTTTCTCGCGAGATTATGCGAAAACCTTCTCCGTCCGCGGAGAAGGTTTTTTCTTGCCCAAGCCCGAGGCTTTCCTCTCTCCCGAGGTGTGATTAGTTTTCCTCGCCCGACGCCTCGTGCCTCCTCGAATTGATATGAAACTTTTCGCGCGCACTGCCGGTCGCTCCAAAGGAAGTAAGCCGAGAAAGAAGAAGCGTCGCTCCTGGCGCTGGGTCTTCCTTTTTTTTCTCGTCGCCCTGCCGGTGGGTTTGGCGGTCGCGATGCTCGCGTTTTTCGCCATCTGGGCGCAGACCTTCGACCTGAAACGCCTCGGCACGATGCCCGAGCGCAACACCGTCTTCGATGTCGACGGGAAGATTTACAGCCGGCTGGCGGGCGCGAACCGGTTGAAAGTTCCGCTCCGGCAGGTCTCGCCGCTTTTTGTCCAGGCGCTCCTTACCCGTGAGGACACCCGCTTTTACGAGCATGGCGGCATCGATTGGCGCGGCGTGGCCCGCGCCCTCCTGCGCGACATCGCGAGTCGCTCCGCCAAGGAAGGCGCGAGCAGCATTACCCAGCAACTGGCGCGCAACAGCCTCCCGTTAGGCGGCCGCACCCTCAGTCGCAAAATGCTCGAAGCGATGGTCGCCTTGCGCATCGAGCGCGAGCTGACCAAGGACCAGATCCTCGAGCTCTATGTGAACCGGATTTATTTTGGCTCCGGTTGCTACGGCGTCGAGACCGCGTCGCAATCTTATTTCGGCAAGAGCGCGGCCCGGCTCGATCTTTCCGAATCGGCCGTGCTGGCAGGTTTGATTCGGAGCCCGAATCGTTTCTCGCCTTTGAAGAAT
>JBDTCM010000389.1:0-5896 GCA_039923575.1 Chthoniobacterales bacterium | reverse complement strand
AAACCGAGCGCATCATCACCGGCCCGCAGAACGCCGAGATCCCGATCGCCGACGGCCGGCGGGTGATTAATCTCTGCGCGAATAATTACCTCGGCCTGGCCGATCATCCCGCGCTCATCGCCGCGGCGAAAACGGCACTCGATACCCACGGCTTCGGGATGGCGAGCGTTCGCTTCATCTGCGGGACGCAGGACATCCACAAGGAATTGGAAGCCGCCCTCACAAAATTCCTCGGGACGGAGGACACGATTCTTTATCCCTCCTGTTTCGACGCCAATGGCGGACTTTTCGAAACGTTGTTAGGCGCGGAGGACGCGGTTATCTCCGACGAACTGAATCACGCCAGCATCATTGACGGCGTCCGGCTCTGCAAAGCGAAGCGCTACCGCTACAAGAACTGCGACATGGCGGATCTCGAAGCGCAGTTGCAGGCGGCGAAAGACGCGCGCTTCCGGCTCATCGCGACCGATGGCGTTTTCTCGATGGACGGCACGATCGCGAATCTGAAAGGCGTCTGCGACCTGGCGGAAAAATATGACGCGATGGTGATGGTAGATGATGCGCACGCCGCCGGTTTCATTGGCAAGACGGGACGGGGCACATCGGAACACTGTGGCGTGCAAGGCCGAATCGACATCCTCACCGGGACGTTAGGCAAGGCGCTCGGCGGAGCGAGCGGCGGCTACACCAGCGGGCGCAAGGAGATCGTCGCACTCCTCCGGCAGCGTTCGCGTCCGTATCTTTTCTCCAACACCGTCGCGCCCCCGATCGTGGCGGCTTCGCTCAAAGCGCTCGCACTTCTCACCCACTCGACCGAGCTGCGCGACAAGCTGGAGGAAAACACGAAATACTTCCGCGCCGCCCTGACAGAACGTGGCCTAACGATCAAGCCCGGCACGCACCCAATCGTCCCGATCATGCTCGGCGAAGCCGCGCTTTCGCAAAAATTCGCCGCCCGCATGCTGGAGAAAGGCGTCTACGTGATCGGATTCTTCTATCCGGTTGTGCCGCACGGGACGGCGCGCGTCCGGACGCAGGTGAGCGCCGCGCATTCGCGCGCAGAGTTGGAACAGGCCGTCGACGCATTCGCTGAAACGAACGCTGAGGTGAAGGCGTAAGTTGGAGGGATGACCTCCGTGTCGTCCCAGTATCAGAAACGGGGACGGGACAGAGCCCGTCCCTCCAAAAATAGGTCAGGCGACCTGGTGCAGAGCGATGCTGGCGCCGACCCAGGTCTTGTCCTTGTTGAAGTCGACTCCCATCATTTTGCCCTGACTCATCCGGATGAGATTGTTCACCAGGATCGGCTCGCCACCATCTGGCCAGAGAAACATCATCCGCACCTCGGCCTTTGAGCGGCGGCCATCGATCGTCTGGAGGAACTCTGCGTACTGCACTTTTTTTTGCAGGATCCAACTGTGCGGTGCGTCGAGCGCGGCCAGCTTTTCTGGCGCCGGTTCCATGTCGACGCCGAGCCCGGCGAAGGAATAGAGCGGCTTGAGCACGTAGTCCGCCAGGGATTCGTCAGGCGGGAACTCATCCGCGAACCAGGCAGCCGTTGTATGCGGCGTTTTCAGGAATGGCAGCGAATGCTTGCTGATCCGGAAATACCAGTTGGGATGCCCGGCCCAGACGACATCGAGTTCGTCGCGGAAATGAAATCCCGGCGTCACATCGGGCCGGCGGAGGAGCTCGTCGAAAATGACGCGGTTGTAGATCCGCTCGATCCGCACTTCGCGTCCGTCACGCTCGTAAAAGAGCTGGCGGCCGCGTTGCTTGACCTTCGTCAGGCAGACCGACCGGACCCCGAGGAGCGTCTCGGTGCAGGCGAAATCGATTCGCGTCTTTTGCACTTCCGGCTCGATTTCGAGCAGGATGACATTCTCCGGATCAGACGGGCCGACGATGACCTCGCGCAGAAGTGCGAGGTAGCTTTCGTCCTTCAAACCACTGAAGGCGGAGGTCCATTCGCGCGGGATGGCCGGGAAGGCCCGGCGCATGCAACCGAGGAGAAAAAACTGGAACCCGTAAAGACTGGGAAAGGCCTGCAACTCAATCAGGCGCGGCGTCAGGCGCCCGCCTTCCTCGCAAATCCCGAAATCGACCACAAGAAAGTTTGGGTGCGCAGTCTCGTTAGGCACTTCCAGGCCGGGCGGGATCGCATCCGCGGCGTGCCGGGCGAACTCCGGCGTGCGGGTCTGCGCCACGATCGCGCGGGCCGCGCCGACGATTTCGTAGGTGAATTCGTTCGTCAAAAAAAGCGGCGTCTCCGCGATCCGGAAATCCGCCGGCCAGCGCTCGCTCTCCTGCACGCAATGGAGGAGAGCTTCGTATTTCGCCGCCGAAAAATCGGCGTTGAAGCGGGCGCGCAGGGACGGTTCCATCTCGGGCAGTAGAATGGCACGAAGAACCGCGAACAACAAAGGCCGTGCGACGGACCGGGCTGTCTCGCGGAAACACAGGCGAGAATTCTTCAGTTTTGAAACCTACCGGATTGGGGCGGCGGATTTTCTCGCCGTTGAATCCAAACGCCCCTCTCGAAGCATCACATGGATATGCTTCACGACTTCAGGTTTGCGTTTCGGCAGCTCGGGAAGGCGCGGGCTTTTACGGCGGCGGCGGTGATCGTGCTCGCGCTCGGGATCGGGGTCAATACCGCCATCTTCAGTCTCGTCAATGCGCTCCTCTTCCAGCCGCCGCATTACCCGAAACCGGACGAGGTGGTGCAGGTTTTTTCTCAGGACAAAAAGAACCCGAAGACGTTTCGCGGGTTTTCTTATCCGACCTATCTCGATGTGCGCGAGCAGAACAGCGTTTTCTCCGGGGTGATGGCGCACAACCTCGCCACGGTCGGCCTGGGCGATAAGGGGAGCACGCGACGCGCGTTCACCGACGTCGTGAGCTCAAATTATTTCACGGTCATGGGCGTAATGCCGATTCAGGGCCGCTCGTTTACGGCGGAAGAGGAAACGCCCGGGCGCAATGCAGCGGTCGCGATCGTGAGTTACAACTATTGGAAGAAGAACGGGCTCAACGCCGCCATGCTGGGCTCGACCATCACGATCGACAGCCGACCTTACTCGGTGGTCGGGATTCTCCCGCAGGGATTCACCGGCACGACGCAGATCTTCGCGCCCGAGATTTGGTTGCCGCTCGGGGTTCACGATCAGATCGCGAACGATTTCGAGACTGGGAACAAGGACAAGCTCGATGATCGCGCGGGGCGACAGTTCATGGTCGTGGGGCGATTGAAACCGGGCGTGACGGCGGCCGCGGCGGGGCCGGCATTGCAGACCCTGGCGGCAAATCTCGAGTGCGCCTACCCGGTCGAGCAGAAGGATCAGACTTTCATGGTGGAAAAGCTTTCCCGGTTCAGCCTGAGCACGAGCCCGACCAAGGGCACCAATATCAAACGGCTCGCGCCCCTGCTTTTCGGGATGTCGGGCGTGGTGCTGCTGGTCGCCTGCCTGAACCTGGCCAACATGTTGCTCGCCCGCGGCACGGCGCGGCGGAAGGAAATCGCAATCCGGCTCGCCCTCGGCGCGAGTCGCGGGCGGATCGTCAGGCAGTTGCTCAGCGAAGGCTTCGTTCTCGCGTTGACCGGCGGGATCTTCGGAATGGTGCTGGGGCTGTGGTCGTCGGACTTTCTCGTGGCGTCGTTAGGCAAGGCGCTCCCGATCGACATGGTCTGGTCGACCGGGCTGAGCGTGCCGGTGCTGGCGGCGACGTTTGCCTTTTGCCTTTTCGGGACGCTCGCCTTCGCGCTCGGCCCGGCGCTGAAGTTGTCGAAGGCAGCGGTGATCGGCGACCTGAAGGAACACGTAGGTGAAGACACCGTCGTTAGGCGCTGGAAATACCTGCCGCGCAATCCGCTCGTGGTGGTGCAGATCGCGTTCTCGCTTGCACTCCTGACGGCGGCCGCGCTCTTCATTCGCGGAGCGAACAAGGCGGCGGCGGTCGAGACCGGATTGCAGACGAAATCGAATTACCTCCTCGAAGTGGACGCGAGTCTCGCGAGCTACGACCAGGCGCGATCGCAAGATGTGTATCGCGCGCTGGAGGAACGGCTCGCGGCCCTCCCCGGTGTCGAGAGCGCCAGCATTTCCTCGACGGTGCCGTTCGGGCTCATCTCGCTCGATAAAAAGGTGCAGCGCGGCGGAGCCAACCCGGCGCCGGACGCCCGGCCCGCGACCGCCGCCGCAGGGCGCGTCTTCACCGCAAACTGGAATAGCGTGGGCGCGGATTATTTCAAAACCGTCGGCCTGCCGCTGCTGCGCGGACGCGCCTTCAACTCGACCGAAGCGATGCATCAAACGACCCCGACGGTCGCGATCGTCGACGAAGTCCTGGCGAAGAAACTCTGGCCTAACGGCGACGCGCTCGGCCAACAGATCCAGTTCGCGGAAAGGGACGCGCCGAAGACAAAGGACGGGACGAATGCGCAGATCGAGATCGTCGGCATCGTGCCTTATGCGCGGCGGAGTTTGTTCGATCAGGATCCCGACGGCACGCTCTACCTCCCGTTTGCCGAGGGTTTCCAGAGCAATGTTTTCTTTCATCTCAAGTTCGCGCCTGACGCCGGCCGCGATGCCGCGGCGACGACGGATCTGATTCGCCGCACCGTGCGCGAAGTCGATGGCGACGTTCCAATCCTGAGCCTGAAATCTTTTGCGCAACATCTCGATAGCAACTTCGAGCTCTGGATCGTGCGCGCGGGCGCGGCGTTGTTCAGCGTCTTCGGCGGCCTGGCGTTGGCGCTGGCGACGGTCGGCGTCTATGGCGTGAAGGCTTACTCGGTCGCGCGGCGCACCCGGGAGATTGGGATTCGGATGGCGCTCGGGGCGCAACGCGGCGTGGTCTTGCGCATGTTCATGCGCGAAGGCGCGGTCATGCTGGCGAGCGGCGTGCTGATCGGCCTCCTCCTCGCCGCGGGCACGGGCAAACTTCTGAGCGGATTGCTCTACGAAGTCGACGCGCTCGATCCCGTCGCGTTCACAATCGCGCCGGCGGTGCTCGCGGCGGCGGCGTTGCTCGCAACCTGGCTGCCCGCGCGACGCGCCACGGGGATCAGCCCGATGGCGGCGCTGCGAACGGAATAGTTCAGACGAGGAACTGGCCGCGCTCCATCACCTTTTCGCCGTCGAACCAGATGTCGAAGTGGCGGCCGACGCAGTCGATGTGGGTCGTGGAAATCCAGTTCTGGCCGGTGTGCTCGGCGTAGGGATGACCAAAGGCAATGTGAATGCCGGGGATTTTTTCGTCCTGCAAAATGTTGCCGATGATGCGGGTGCAGGCGGTGTTGGTGCCGATCGCGAATTCGCCGACCCGGTTGCTGTTCTCGTCGGTGCTCGTGTAAAGGCGGAAATCGTCGCGCAATTCCTTGTTCTCTGACTTCAAACTAACGATGCGGTTGTTTTCCACCTCGATCGTGAGCGGGCTCTCCTTCAGATCGCCGTAGCGTTCGCAGAGATAATCGCCGACCACGCCGTCGACGACGAAAACGCCGTTCGTGTTCATGGGCGAGGTGAAAATTTCGCCGCCCGGGAGGTTGCCCCATTTTTCCCGGGTGATAATACCGCTCGTCTTGAGCCAATTCAGCTTCGGCGAAAGCTCGGCGACGAACTCGGTGCCGCCGGGCGTCTTGCAGGATACGCATTTTGCCTGGCGCACCCGTTCGACGAGGCGCTGGCTGAGTTCGTCGACCTTGAGAAAATCGGCGCGCATGCCTTCGAGCATGATCTCACGATTGATGTTGACCATGTGGCCGTGGCGCAGGCCGTAGTTGTTGACCACGACGGTCATCTGGATGCGCGAGCCGAGCTCGCCGGTCTGGGATTGGGCGGCGAAAATCGAGACCTGCGAACTCGCCAAATCCTCCAGGATCGCCTCGGGCATG
>JBDTCM010000388.1:0-5821 GCA_039923575.1 Chthoniobacterales bacterium | reverse complement strand
GCCGGTTCGGGTCCGCCCTCCTTCTTGCCTAACAATTCCTTGACCGCCTCCGCCGCGGCGGAAACTTCGCCCGTTCCGAGGGCGGCGGTGGTTTCGTCGCGCAAATCCTCCCGGGTGAGCGGTTGTTTTTCGCGGAGCAACTTCCAAAAACCGAGCGCTTCCGTCTGGCCGGTGCGGGAGAGGAGCCGCGCCACGGCGCGGATCGCCTCCGGCTCGCTTGGGCGCAATTGGTAGGCCGTGCGCGCTTCGGCGCTGCCTTCTTTCCATTCTTCCTGGTCGATGAAAGCGAGCGCCTTTTCCGCATGGCGGCGCGCCTGCCAGCTTTTGATCGCGTGGCGGGTGGGCCGGGCGGCGACGATAACGATGACAAGCCCGAGCACGATGGCGCCGACGATCTTGAAGAGACGGCGCCGCTGGCGCAGTTCCAGGCGCAGCTCGGGATCGATCAAGAGTCGGTCGTTAGGCATCCGTTAGGGAAAATTCGAAGAGTGAATCGTGAATCGTGAATCGGAGATGATTAATCGTTATTCGCCTCGCCTCGCCTCGCCTCGGCGAGTCCCTCCGGGCTGGAGAGCCCTACAGGCCAGAAGCCGTCCCATGGCGAACACGGCGAATTCGTCATTTTGCGGATTGGTTATTGGGTCTTTTCCGACCTCCCTCCTCCGCCCGCAGTTTACCCGTCCTGGTCGCCGCGGTGACCGCGGCGGGACCTCCGGCCTCTGTTGTCACCAACTTCGGCACGAGCTCGGCGAACTCGGCTTCGGCTTCCGTTTTACTGAGGGCATGTCGCGTCATGAGGACGAACTCCATGACCTGTTGCCCGGGATTACGCAATCCTTTCCGCACCGCCTCCCAGCGCTCGGGGATGCTCCAATGGCTGAAGGGAATGGTGTCGGCACTCTCGCCGGCGCGGACCAAATCTTCGCGCAGGCAGAAAAATGTTTCGGCATGGATCGGCCGGCTGCCGGGATCCTCATGCGTGAAACTGAAATGCTGAAACGGCAGCGCAAAATTCTCCGCTACCGGATAAGAACGAATGTCCGGCTGACCGACCGGCGTCCAGCCGACGTTAGGCAGGCAGATGTCGGGGCGATGGGCCCGGGCGCGCAGGACGGTGGCGGTGCCGGGTTCCCAGCGAAAGAAAAAGAGAAAAGCCCGACCCACCCTTTCGTTAGGCGAAAGTGGATCGGCGTTGCTCGCGCCCGCGGGCAGATAGGCCCAGGAAACCTGCCGGCCGCGATCGTAGCGCAGCATTTCGCGGCTGCGCTCGTCGATCGGCAGTTCGCGAAATCCGGGTGCGCTTTCCGGCCATTGCACGGTCCACTGACGCCCCGGGACAAGATTCCTTTCATGCCAGCGATACCAGCCGGCGACGCTGGCTTCGATGAGAGGGAGAAAGGTGAGAATCGCCGCAGAAGTGACAAGTGAAAGGTGACGTGTGACAAGTGCTCCGCTGACCTCCGGCTTCTGACCTCGGACCTCTGATCTCCGACCTCGCGCGAGCGCGCTCGCGATCGCGATCGTGCCGACGAAGACGGCGCCGACAATGGCGTAGCCCGCGATGTCGTGCCAGCGATCGACCGCGGCGAGATTCTGCGTCGCGGCGATCCAGACGAGAAAAAAGGCGCGCCCAAAATTTGCGACAAGCGCGATCGCAAGCGCGGCGCAGACGAGCCAGACGCGGCGCGCGATCGTCAGGCGTTTCAGTTCGCCGAAAAGCAAACCGATCATGAGCGAAGTCTGGAGCGAGCGCACGCCACTGCACGCTTCGCTCACTCCGACGACGCCGTTGTTCACCCGGATGAGGCTGCCTTCGAGCTGTGCGGGAATGCCAAAGAGGGTCAGCGTTTCGGTCGCCACCGACGCGACGATGCGCATCAGCCATTGCACGAGCGGCGCCTCGATCGGGGTCAGCCACGGCACTGCGACGAGAATGAAGCAGACCGGAAACGCGAAGTGTCGCACCGCCGCGCGTCCTCCCCAATAACCGATCACCAGCAACGTCAAACCCACGACCGAGAGGGCGTGGATCCAGGAGAGCGGCCGCCAGTCGGGATTCGCGACCTCGAAGAGCCGATGGTTATTAGATGCTGGTTATTAGTTCTTGGGGATGCGACCTCGGTGGAATCCGAAGAACCATTAACCGATAACCGATAACCCGGCCGCGTCCGCGGCCGATCTTCCCAGCGCAGCCAGAAGAGGAAGGCGGCGAAAAATGGGACGAACCAGCCGTAGCTGTATTGCTCGTTCGACGACCATTCGAGGCTGAGGTCGCGGCAAAGAATGAACCAGAGCAGGGCGAGGGTGGCGCAGAGGAAAACAGCTCGCCACGGCGAGCCTGCCCGATGGCGGACAGGGAGCGAAGTGGGAGAACGCTCTTGGGCAAGGGTGGAGTTCAAGGCGGCGAGAATAGCAGGAGCGCGGTTATTTGTTAATCGTTATCGGCTAATCCGGTCAGGAATGTGGGAGCGGCCTTTGTGCCGCGACCGTTACGGCCGCCATCCCGGCAGGCCGTAATGCGTTTTTGCCTTCCCAATTCTTCCCGGTTCCCTCTAACTTTCCGCCATGGAAGTCCGCAGCGTCGAAGCGATCGTCCGCGCCCTGAATGAAGCCAGGGTTCAATACCTGATCGTTGGCGGTCTGGCCGTGAACGCGCATGGTTACGAGCGCCTAACGAAGGATGTCGATCTCGTGATCGGGCTTGAGCCCGACAACATCACGCGCGGTTTGCATGCCCTCATCGATATCGGCTATGCGCTTTCCATTCCGGTCACACCCGAAGAATTTGCCGAGGCCGAGCGGCGCGAGGAGTGGCGCCGGGAGAAGGGAATGGTCGTTCTGAAATTGTGGAGTGATTTGCACCGCCGCACTCCGATTGACGTTTTCATCTACGAGCCATTCAACTTCAGCTCCGAGTATGCAGCGGCAAAATGGGAACCGGTGCTTGGCAGCGTCCTGGCGCCTGTTGTCCAGTATCAAATATTGTTGAAAATGAAACGTGAGGCGGGGCGTCCCCAGGATCTCGCCGATATCGCGGACCTTGAGGAAATCGAGAAACTGCGCCAAGATCGAGCGCGTGACTAAGGAAGAACTCTATGCCCATCCTGGATGGCAATGGTGCACCTTTGAAGGCGCCAGACGCCAGGTTCTCCTGATGGGATTGGAGACCACCTTTCGCGAAAAACTCGAGTGGCTCGAGGAAGCGGAGACCCTCACTCTGCAAATGCGCGCCGCCCGCGAAGCGCGGCAGGGAAAAGCAGGACAGCTCGGAGGACAGAGGACAGGGCAGAGGACATAGGACAGAGGGATTGCCAAAAGCTGAAAACTGAAATGCTGAAACGCTGAAATTGAGAACGCCAAAATCAGAGGGCGGAGGACAGCCTCCGGCCCAGAGCGGCCTACGGCCCGGCGGGGAGGACAGGAGCGGGGGGGCGGGGACCCAATAACCCCTAACGAATAACAAATAACCTCGGCGCTACGCGTCGAGCGGCGGCAGCCGATGGCGGTATTTCCAGATCAGCCACGGCAGGGTCCGCGCGCTCCAGAAGCGCGGCACAAACACCTTCGGCTGCGCAAGCGAGCGGAAGAACCAGCCCAGATAATATTTGTCGGCCCAATCGGGAATGCGCACCTGGTCGCCGGTGAGAAAACCGAGCGCGGCGCCGATGCAATGCACGGCCGGGCGATAGTCGAGCTGCTCGAGAAGGTATTGGCCGAGCTTGTCCTGAATGCCGCCGCCGACTGCGATGACAATGTGCTTTGGTCGCGTTTGCCTAACGAGCGCGAGAAGCTTTTCGTCCTGCACCGGGCGCACGTATTTCGGCGCGACATAAACACAGCTGGAAAGCTGAGACGCTGAAACGCTGAAACGCTGAAACGAGGCGGATCGCTCCAGAAACGCGAGCAACTTGTCGCGCGACGCGTCCGTCGCCACCACCCAAACAACCGCACCCGCTGGCCTGACCGATTCGTGTTCGAGCAACCGTTTGACGTGCTCGAGTCCGGAGATGCGAGGCACATTCTCGCCGGTAATAAATTTCCAAAGCAGGACCATGAATCCGCTGTCGGCAATGGCCAACTCGGCGCTGAGAAGTGCGCGCCGATAATCTTCGTCGCGACAAAGATTGATCATCGACGGCGCGGCCGGCGCGACCAGCAACCCGCCGCGGCTAGTGATTTCCTCGACCGCCTCGCGCGAGGTCCCGCCGAAGAATTTGATGCCGAGAATGGTGTGGGTCTTCAAGCGAGATACTTGTTATCTGTTATTTTGGCAGCAGAAACCACGCGAAAGAGTTGAAAAGCTGGAGAACAGAAGACAGAGGACAGAGGACAGAGGACAGAGGACGGAGGACGGAGGACGGAGGACAGAGGACACGGAGGACAGAGGACGGAAAGAAAAATACTGAGGACAAAATATGCAAATCGAGACCGCGAAAGATCTGGCTGTCTATAAGCTGAGCTTCGAGCTGGCGATGCAGATTTTTGAACTGTCAAAGCGATTTCCTGCTGAGGAACGCTACGCACTGACAAGTCAGATCCGGCGTTCCTCTCGATCCATTTGCCTGAACCTTCGCGAGGCCTGGGCCAAGAGACGCTACGAGGCGCATTTCATCAGCAAACTTACAGATTGCGATGGGGAGGCGAACGAGACTGATTCCGCACTCGACTTTGCCCAAGCGTGCGGTTACATCCCAAAGGATAAACACAAGGAACTGACTTCAACCTGCGCTGAGATCGGACGCATGCTTGGCGGCATGATGAAGAAAGCGAAATCATTTGCTCCAGTGCTCCTTCAGGATTCTGACTTGTGACCTCTGCCATCTGACCTCTGACCGCTTTCCCCATGAACTGGTACTGCCTCCACACCGCCCCGCGGCAGGAAAACAAAGTCGCGCAACTGCTCCAGCGTGACCTTGCGCTGGAAGTTTTCGCGCCGCGCATTCGCTTCCGCCGGCTGCGGGCCGGGCAGCCGATGTGGGTGACCGAGGCTCTCTTCCCAGGCTACCTCTTTGCCCGATTTGAATATTTCGAGCGGCGCCGGCAGATCAATGCCTTGCAAGGCGTCACCGGCGTCGTCCATTTCGGCGAACAGGTTTCTCCGGTGGACGACGCAGTCATGGCGGATCTGCGCGCGCTGGTGCGCGACAACGAAACCGTCGAAATCACGGCCGATCCGCAACCCGGCTCCGAGGTCATCATCACCGGTGGCTCGATGAGCGGCCTGCGCGTTCTCGTCACCCGCGTCCTGCCCGCGCGGCAACGCATTGCGGTCTTGCTCGAGCTGCTCGGCAGCCAGCGCGAAGTCGAGATCGATCGCGACCGGGTTTTGCCGGTCAATCCGCGTCAGCAGGGGTAGGGAGCGGGGAGCGGGGAGCGAAGACAAATTACCGTAGAGCAGGGAGTTGAGAGCAAAAAGAAGAGAGAGGGGAGTTAACATGAAAGACAAACAGTTTCGATTTCAGGATCTTGAGATTTGGAAACGAGCAGCCGACCTGAGCCTCGTGCTGTTTCAGTATGGTGACGTGCTCGACCGGAAAAAATTCTACCGGTTCGCCGAGCAGTTTCGGGCAGCGCCGGTTTCTGCGCAACGCGGCTGGCGATTCTGGACCTGAGCCCGGCCGGGCATCAGCCGATGTCCTCGGCGGATGGCCGGTTTACGATTGTCTTTAATGGTGAAATTTATAACTATCGAGCCCTGCGGGACGAGTTACTGGCCAGCGAATGCCGGCTGAGATCGGAGGGAGATACGGAGGTCGTGCTCGAGCTCTATGCGCGTGAGGGCGAGGGTTTCGTTTCGCGGCTGCGCGGAATGTTCGCGTTT
>JBDTCM010000387.1:0-3487 GCA_039923575.1 Chthoniobacterales bacterium | reverse complement strand
AGATAAAAAACCGCGCCACCATGTTGCTCAAGCTTACCACCAGCTCGACCGCGCGGGCGCGCCACGAATCGTGGAAGAAACGGGAGTTCGAGGCGCCCCATAACGGCGAGCCGCACACTGAAAAACCCGACGAAAAAGCCGAGCCGGCGGCGGACGGAGCCGGCGAGTGAGCGCGAAGCGCGCGCGGTGTGCGATCTTTATTTTGTCATGACACCGACTTCACTCATCGTTGTCGCCGATCGCGGAGGAATCAAAGCCTACCGGGTCAACGACACACCGAACCGTGGCGCCAGTTTGCACCTCGTGCAGGCCTTTGATATCACCGACGCGCATGGCCGCTACGACGCCAAATTAACCGATCAGGCGGGGCGTTTTCCGGTCAGCGACGGCAACAGCCGACACGCCAACTCAATCGCGGAACGCACCGCCCTCGAGACCGAAAACAACAAGCACATCTGTCAGCAGCTCGCCGAGCACATCGCGGAAGTCGTGAAACGCGAAGCCGCCGATGGCTGGTCGTTCGCCGCGCCGGCCTCGATCCATTCCAGCGTCTCGGAACTATTGCCCACCTCGATTCGCAACCGCGTCGTCGAGCACGTGAAGTCCGATCTGGTGAAAATCGAGCCGGCGAAGCTGACGAATCATTTTCGTTCGCTTCAACCGCTCTGATTTTTGCGGTATACTTCCGGTATGCAATTACCGGTTGGCATTTCCTATCGTGGGGTCGAGAAATCGGACCAGCTCGACGAACTCATCCGCGGCAAAGCCGCGCGCCTCGATCGCTTCTGCGATCACATCAGCCGCTGCGACGTCGTCGTCGAGCATCCCAATCACGCCCAGCATTCCGGCAATCCATTCCGGGTCCGGATCGACGTCACCGTCCCGCCCGGCCACGAGTTGGTCGCCGACGAAAACCCAGCCACGCACGAAATGCACGAACCGTTGAGCAAGGTGATCAACGACGCCTTCAAGGCGATGGAACGCCAGCTCAAGACACTGGTCGAGAAACAGCGCCACAAATAATTCCCGCCCACTGGAGGGAAGTGCGCCGTCGCTTACCCGCGCCACCCCGAGGCACCGACGGCGCGGCGCCCTCCATTTACGGAAGCCGGTGCCAGGAGCCTGTTGAAAAACTGGAGCGGGTCGCGCGTAGAGGCAGAAGGGGCGGATGGCAAGGAGCGAGCGAGGCGCATTCCCGCAGCGGGCTGCAACGAGCGAGCGACGCCGCCAGACGCCCCTTCTGCCTCGCGCCCCACGGGTTGCGTTCGCTTTGGCGCTGACCGGGTCGCGGCGGCGACCTCGCTGGATCGAGATGGCAAGGATATCGACACTGCACTCGCGCCTTGGCCAGCGCCAAAACGAACGGCAACGCGACCCACTCCAGTATTTCAACAGGCTCCTAAGTCGCCCTCCACTCTGCCAAACCTATTTATTCGACAGCCCCATTAGGTCCGATTCACTTAAAGCCGATCGCATAGACGGGTTTTCGCGGGTTGTCGTCAATGACCTCGAAAAACATCTCAGGCTGCCCAGCCGCTTTCACCAAGCCTAAAGGAACCGGCTCTCCTACCTTGTTGGGGATCGTGGATTGAGCGTCCTGGTGAACAACGACGTTTACATTCGTCGATTTCCACCGCGGTTGCATGATCGTCACACGAAGTAATTTCTTGTCTTCGCTAACTTCGACTTTTGTATCTTCCCAATGCGCTTCCGCAAAGAGCCTGCCATCGTAGAATGGCAGCGAAACAATATTGCCCTCGTCGGAGCCGAACAGGACGTACCCGAAGGGATACCGTTCCCAGAGCTTGTCTTTTAAACTCTTGTTCCGATGCACGAGCAAGAGTTCCGTACGTTGCTGGTTGGAGATGATCTCAGCATGCCGGGTGTCTTGCTCTCGCTGCGTCATACGCGTGGCAACTACCGTGCAGACAATCGCGCCGACCTGCAGGATCGCTCCGATGATGATGATTGCGTAAAACGGCATGAGACCTAACGATCCAAAGCTGAGCCACGGCCACCGGAGCGTGACTCCCAAATGCAATGGTGACAATCAAATTTCATGTTCAGGTCCAAACTCAAGGCGCGGTGGTCGTTGGCTCCAGCGCGGTGTTAGGCTTGAGCGGCCGACTATTAACCTCCTACTTTGACTAGACGCCTGCCGAAATTTTCACCTTTGAAGAGTCCACAAAAAGCCGCCGGGAGCGCCTCCAGCCCTTCAAAAATTTCTTCTTCATAGACCAATTCTCCATCGCGGATAAGCGCGCTCATTTCTTTCTGCGCTTCGGGAAACTTCGGTATATCGTCAAATACAACAAAGCCCTGCATCATGAGCCGGTTACCGATAAACTCGGTTGTATTTCTGATCCCATGACGCTTTTCCAGCGGAACGCTGTAGTCCGCCGTCTGGCCAGAAACAATGATCCGGCCGTTCAGTCGCATCATTGGGATGGCTATATCGATCATGGCATTGCCAACATTATCGAACAGAACATCAACACCCTTCGGGCAGGCTGCTGAAACAGCCCCTGCGAGATCGCTCTCGGTCTTGTAGTTGATAGCCGCATCGAAGCCGGCCTTTCCTGTAAGCCACGCGCATTTCGCATCGCTGCCCGCAATGCCGGTTACCGACGCCGCACCTCATTGCTTGGCAATCTGCCCCGCCGTCGCGCCAACAGGGCCGGCGGCAGATGTGACAAGGATATGGTCGCCCTGCTGAAACCGCCCAACACGCTTCAGGCCGAAATAGGATGCCATCCCGGGAATTCCCAAAATGCCTAAAAACAGCGATGTTGGAATATCGATTTCAGGCAGTTTGATCGCATAACCGACCCCGCCAAAGATGCTGTGCGATGCCCAGCCGCCGCCCATCGTGACCATGTCGCCTTCTTCAAAACCGGCATTGCGACTGTCCAGGACACGTCCGATCGCAAATCCGTTGATCATCTCGCCGGGTTTGACTGGCGGTGCATAGCTCCCTTTACCAGAAAGCCGCAAGAGCATGCCCGGATCAACCGAGACGTAGTGATTCTCGGCAATGAACTGGCCTTTCTTTAGTTTTGGAAAGGTCGCTTGATGAAATTCAAAGTCACTCTCTTTTGGCAAATCTTCGATATGGGCTTTCAGGGATACGTAACGGATAGAATGGGTCATATCTTCACCTCTCTGATAAACAATTATGCTGCTCATTTGATTGAGTTGCAAAAGGGCGCTGTGGTCTGTCGCACTTCGTAGTCGCTGCTGCACCTCAAAGAAATAACCGGCGACGTAGAAAACTACCACCATCATCGCTGACAACGCCAGAATATTGAGTCTTGGTTTCACAATGCGGATGCTGCCTAGACTTTATGGCTGAGCGCGGGATGTGAACGCGCGAACTGGGGGTTGAAAAGGAGAGTGTGTTTGCCGTTCATATTTAATCGCGGGCTACTCGCCTTTTTTGAGGTGGAGCAGAGCCGCACCAACCCCGAATGCGTTCGGGGTTGCAGTT
>JBDTCM010000386.1:0-3753 GCA_039923575.1 Chthoniobacterales bacterium | reverse complement strand
CCCGGAGGGGCGACAGAGAACGCTCTCACTCCTTCCGCCCCTCCGGGGCTGGGTCCGATCAATCTCGGAAACCCCGGGCTCACGCCCGGGGCTAAATTCTTTCGCACCTGCCGGTGCTTCATGCGGCTACCCCCTTATTGAACTCGCTCTAGCCGGTGGTCTCGGCCATCACTTCGTCAGTCTGCGTCACCCTAACGACTTCTTCGATCGTCGTCTTGCCTTCCGCGACGCGACGCCAGCCATCCAGGCGCAGCGTCAACATGCCCTGCGCAATGGCGCACTGTTTGAGTTCGCCGCCATCAGCTTTTTTCATGATGAGCCGCTTCAACGGTTCGCTCACGAGACAGATTTCGTAAATCGCGAGGCGGCCCTGGTAGCCGGTCTGGCGACAATTTTCGCAGCCGGCTCCGCGTTTGAAGTTGGTGCCATTATCAATCGGGAAGCCGATCTCTTCGAGATATTCCCTGGGATACTCGACCGTCTCGACGCAATCGAGGCAGATGGTGCGGACGAGGCGCTGGGCCAGGAAAGCTTTCACCACGGAAGCGAGGAGGAAGGGCTCGACCTCCATGTCAATGAGACGGGTGATCCCGCCGACCGCGTCGTTAGTGTGGAGCGTGCTAAAGACGAGGTGACCGGTCATGGCCGCGCGGATCGCGATGTCGGCGGTCTCGACGTCGCGAATTTCCCCGACCATGACGACGTTAGGGTCCTGGCGCAGGATATGACGCAGTCCTTTGGCGAAGGTGAGATCGATCTCCGGTTTCACATCGATCTGCGACACGCCAGGGAGGCGATACTCGACCGGTTCCTCGATCGTAATGATGCGGCGCTGGACGGAGTTGATGCTGCTGAGGAAGCAGTAGAGCGAAGTCGACTTTCCCGAACCGGTCGGACCGGTGACGAGAATAATTCCGTTAGGCTGGGCGAGGAGCGACTTCATCATGCGCGTATGGGCCGGGCTGAGGTCGAGCCGCTCGAAGCCAAAGGCCTGTTGCTGATCGCGGCTCAGCAAACGCAAGCTGATGGACTCGCCATTCACGGTCGGGATGGTGGAAACGCGCACGTCGATTTTCTGGTCGGCAGATTCGAGATTGATGCGGCCGTCCTGCGGGAGGCGGCGCTCGGCGATATCCATGTGCGCCATCACTTTCAAACGCGAGATGATGGCCGACTGCAGGAGGCGCAACTGCGGCGGGACGGCGACTTCGTGCAGGATGCCGTCGATCCGGTAACGAATGCGCAGATCGTTCTCGAGCGGCTCGACATGAATGTCGGTGGCACGTTCGTGGATCGCTTCGCGGATGATTTGGTTGACGAATTTGACGACGGAAGCATCGGGATCGTCGGCGTTCAGGTCGGTGCTCGTCTCGATGTCCTGGAGCGCTTCGAAGGAGCGGTTGGTCTTGAGAATTTCGTCGAACGTTTCCGCGCCGACACCGTAGAGCGTTTTCATGGCGCGGAGGATTTGCGCGCGCGGGACGAGAACCCATTCGGCCGGCTTGCTGAGCAGCTGCGAGGCGAGCTGGCGTCCGGTCGAGTTAAACAAATCGTAGGTCGCGAGCACGACCGCGTTGTCTTTGATCTCGATGGGCAGGATGTGATGCTGGAAAACGAAGCGGCTGGGCAGGACGAGCAAAGTGGCGCGCTCGATTTTCTTGGCCTCGATCGCGACCACCGGCACGTTAAAGAGCTGGCCGATCGCGGTCAGGAATTTTTGCTCATCGACCTTGCCGGAGTTGAGCACATCGGCGGTCCAGGAACCGCCGTTGAGATTAGAGGCGAGAGCGGTGGCGTCTTCCCGCGTCTCGACGCCGCTGGCGAGAAGGATATCGACGAGTGATTTACTTAGAGCTGGACTCACGCGTGGAGTTTACCAGAGCGGAAGCGGTTTGTCATGAGCGCAGCGTTCGCGCGGGCTCGCCCTTTTCTACTTCGTCGGCGGAAGGTCCGGGGGTGGCAGCTGTTTGCCATCCATCGGAAATGGCACATCATCCGAGTCCAGCTCGGGTCCGAAATTCGTCTTGCCTTCCTGTTTCTGGCGCAAGTTATAGAGATCGAGCTTCGTGAGGGTGACTTCCGGCCGCATGAGCACGATCAGTTCGGTGCGCATCTTCGTCTTGTTGGTGTCGCTGAACAAACTGCCAATCAGCGGAAGCCGGTCGAGGATCGGGATGCCGCTCCGGGAGCGATCCTTGCGATCCTGGATGAGACCACCCAGCACAATCGTCGATCCGTTAGGCGCGGAAACGGTCGTCCGAATGTAGCGGGTGGCGATGTTGGGAATCTGGTTCCCGCTGATCGTCGTGCTGCCGGCAACGCTGTCGACCTGCTGCAGGATATCGAGCGATACTTCCTTGTCGGAATTAATCAGCGGCACAACCTCCAGTTGCAGAGCCACTTTTTTGAATTCGATATTCGATTGCTGGGAGAGTCCGCCGCCGAGGATGGAAGTGGTTCCGGTGGCCGCGCTGAGCGTGTTGACCGGCACTGGAATTTCCGTTCCGGAAGCGATGATTGCTTTCTTGTTGTTGCTGGTAAAAACCGTCGGCCGTGAAATGGTGCGGAAACGACCGGTGGAATCGAGCGCCTTTACGATTGCCGAAAGGGTATTGCCGGCAGCGACATACGCCGTGGCCTGGCCACCTGCCAGCCCGGCAAAAGCGGGAAAGGTAATGAGGCTGGCCGGATCAATAATGGGCCCACCAGTGAAGGTGGTCGCGCCGCCCGCACCCACGTTGGGATTGATCGCGATATTGTTCTTTTTGAACTGGAGAAAATAATCGACGCCGAATTCTTCATTGTTGTTGAGCATCAGCTCGCCGATCACGGTACTGAGCGCGACTTGCGGTGATCTCACGTCCATTTGGTCGAGGATCCTCGACACCTTCGCCACGACCTCCTTCGTGCCGAGCACGATGATGCTGTTGGCGCGCGCGTCTGCGATCAGCTTGGTGTTGCCGACCGTGACGGACTGCGGGGTGGTGTCCGTCGGCTCGGTCGAGAGCTGCTCATTCACCTGCAGGGTGCTCTGGCCGTTGTTCGAACCGCTCGTGTTATTATTCGAGAATTGATTGTTAGGCTGATTGGGGTTGCGCTGCTGCTGCTGCTGGTTCCGCTGGTTGGGGTTCAGTCCCTGCTGCCCCTGCTGGCTCTGATCGCCCGGCTCGGTCAGGGCGTTGACCAAAACGGGGAGGACGTCGGCCGCCGCGATGTATTTCAGCGGGCGTGTGACCGGCTCGCCAAACTCCACGTTGGCGTCGAACTCCGCGATCAGTTTCTCGATGAAGGGCAGGTTGACCGGGCGCGTGATGACGTGGATGCGGTTGGTGCGCACGTCGGCTTCCAGCTTGATTTTGCCGATGATAAGCGAGTCCTCGGAGAGCACCGCGCCGCCCTCTTCATCGCCACCCTGTGGCTGACCGGCCGGGGGAATGATCCCGCGCACCCGGCGGACCGCGCCGGGCTGGTTAGGCTGTTCGCCCTTGTCGAGGAGGTCCTTTAACATATCGACCACCTTTTGCGCGTCGGCCCGCTCGAGTTTGATGAACAAACTGGTGACCTCCGCTGGCGCGACGTCGATTTGCTCGACCATCTTCACCAGCTTGCGCAGCACATCCGCGCTCTGGGTGATGAGCAAAGCGGACGATTTCGGCAAGGCCAGGATCGGCGCCTGGCCGCCGATGCCGGCGAGATATTGCGAGAGCACCTGCTGCAACTCCTGCGGGTCGGCATAGTTGAGGCGAAAGAGGT
>JBDTCM010000385.1:0-6725 GCA_039923575.1 Chthoniobacterales bacterium | reverse complement strand
GCGCCCTTGCGCTGGTGGCCGCGGCGCGGTCAACCCGCTCCGCTTTCGCGCCCGGCGCTTTTCCTTATCCATTTCTTGCTCTTCAAACTCATGCTGCTCTCCGGCATCGTGAAGCTGACGAGCGGCGACCCTTCGTGGTGGAACCTGACCGCGCTCGACTACCATTATTGGACGCAGCCGTTGCCGACCGTGCTCGGCTGGTGGGCGGACAAATCACCTGAATGGTTCAAGCATTTTTCGACCGCGTTCGCGCTCGTGGTGGAAATTGGCGCGGCCTTCCTAATCTGGCTGCCGCGGCGGCTGCGTCTCCTCGGATGCGGTGCGATCGTGTTCCTGCAAATTCTCATCGGCCTGACCGGGCACTACGCATTCTTCAATCTGCTCACGATCGCGCTCTGTCTCCTCCTGATCGACGACGCCGTCTGGCCGGGCGCTTCTCGCCTAACGAAAAGCGAGCCGGTGGGCTGGGGCTGGCCGGTCTGGATTCCGGCGGTCGTCATCGTCCTCACCATGCCGATCAATGCGACTCTGATTTTTGCCGGATTCAAACCGAGGACGCCGTGGCTGCGTCCGTTGGAAATGATGTACGGCGCGCTCGCGCCGTTCCGAATCGTCAACGGCTACGGCCTTTTCCGCGTCATGACGAAAGAGCGCCCGGAGATTCTGATCGAGGGAAGCGAGGACGGGATCGAATGGAAGCCCTACGAATTCAAATGGAAACCGGGGCCGCTCAATCGGCGGCCGGGTTTCGTGGAGCCGCACCAGCCGCGACTGGATTGGCAGATGTGGTTCGCCGCTCTCAGTGATGTGCGGCAGAATCCATGGTTCTTCGGGCTCGTGCAGCGCCTGCTTGAGAACTCACCCGATGTCACGCGATTGTTAGGCAAGAATCCTTTTCCGGATAAACCGCCGCGTTACCTCCGCGCGGAACTATATCGTTATCGCTTCACGACCCTGGCGGAACATAAGAAGACCGGCGCCTGGTGGCAGCGGGAAGACTTGCGCGAATATATGTCGACCGTTTCACTGCATGGCGACTAGAGCTGGGCCCGATGCCTCACTTGAGGAGTGGCCGTTAGGCAGTATAGTCGGGCATGCCGAAAGAAGCGCAGATCGTGACCGAAGGCACTGTGACCCAGGTGTTGCCGGGCACGATGTTTCGGGTCGATCTTGGCGGGCAACGCAACGTCCTCGCCCACATCTCCGGCAAGATGAGAAAACATTTCATCCGCATCGTGCCGGGCGACAAAGTCGAGGTGGAATTATCGCCCTATGATTTAACCAAGGCGCGAATCGTTTTTCGCGCGAAATAACATCGGCGCGCTTCCGGGCCCCAAAATCGTAAGCGCGATGTTCCCGCCAGTTCCGTATCCCCAGAAGAGAATTTCAGCGCCGGGAAAGACAAAGACGCGGCGAGCAACGACGGTTCAACCAGGAGAAAATATGGCTAGCGAAAAGAAAGCAAAAGAAGAGTCAGCAGTTCCACCCACAGCGGAGGCCAAGATCGAGAGCGGCACCAAGCACATCCGCAAAGCCGCCGAGGATTTTAAGTCGGTCGCCGGCGCCTTTGCCGGTGAGTACCGCGGCAAGGCGGAAGAGGCCTGGAATGATGCGAGCGATCGCGTCCGCAGTTTTCAGGACGACACCGAACAATACGTGCGCGAAAACCCGACCAAGGCGGTCTTTACCGCGCTCGGCATCGGGTTTGTCCTGGGCTTGATTTTCCGTCGTTAGGGAAGGCTCATGCCGGGCCGCCCCATGCCGTTGCGCAATCCTGCCGGGCACGCGGGTCTGCTCCAGACCCTGCGTGCGCTGGTCGCGTCGCTCACGCTCTTTCTCGAGAGCCGGCTGAAGCTGGCGGCGCGGGAATCGAAAGCGGCGCTGCTTCACGTCGTGGTGGCGCTGGCCTGTCTCGTGGCCGCGGCCGTGTTCTCAATCTGCGGCTACGTGTTTTTCATCGTCTTCGTGATCTTCGAGATCGCGCACCTGCTGGGCGTCGCATGGTTCTGGGTCGCGCTCGGGTTGGCCCTGCTCCATTTCGTGGCCGCACTTCTTTGTCTCGTCATCGCGCGCGGGCAGGCAAAGCATCTCGTCCTGCGCGACACCGCGAGCGTTTTGAAAGAGGATACCGAATGGCTGAAAAATCTGGATCAGACAAAACGCCCGTAGAGTTGCGCAAGCAGATCGCGCGTTCGCGTGAGCTGGTCGTGCGCGACATGGGAGCGCTGCGCTACGAGCTCAATTTTCCGCTCAGATTCAAGCGCGCCTTTCAGCACAACACCGTCGTCTGGGTCGGCGCGGCGCTGGCCGTGGGTTTGCTCATTGCGCTTTTGCGGGCGCGTCCGCAGAAGGTCTATCTCAGCGCCGCGGGCCGGAAAGTCCGTTCCCCTAACAAATCGTTGCTGGAGTCGGGCGCGCTCCTCGGCGCCTTGAAGCTCGGCATCTCGCTCGTGCAACCGATGGTCCTGAGTTATCTCAAGAAAAAAGCCGCCCGCCGGGACGCTCCCTCGCGCCCGCGGCGCGATTGGTAGCGGGATTTCCGTTTACGTCGCGGAAGCGGTTGCCTATTTTCGAAGGCGCCCCGCTTATTGCATGTCCGCCAAAACTTCTACCGCTTCCGCCCCCGCGGCCTCCGTGCCGCATGTGGATCAATATCTTTCCGTCGGACAGGAAGGCGGCGCCTCCGACATCCATCTCGGCGTCAACGCGCAGCCGCTCTGGCGTCTTCATGGAAATCTCCAGCCCATCTGGGCAGACGTGCCTAAGCTGACGGCCGAGGACACAGCGGCACTGGCCGCGGGTTTTCTTAACGATGCGCAGCGCGCGCAGCTCGACGAGCGCGGGGACGTCGACTTCGCCTACGCGAACGAGTTCGGGCGTTTCCGCACCAGCGTCGTTAGGCAACGGCTCGGGATCGACATCGTCTTTCGCATCATCAGCACCAACGTCCGCAGCATGGATGAGCTCGGCCTGCCCGAGAGCCTCAAGTTGCTCACCCGTTTCCATAACGGGCTCATTCTCGTCACCGGCTCGGTCGGCAGCGGCAAGTCGACCACGCTCGCTTCGCTCGTCGAACAGGTGAACATCGAGCGGCGCGAGCACATCATCACCCTCGAGGACCCGATCGAGTACGTTTTTCAACCGAAGGGCTGCCACATCACCCAGCGCGAAGTGCATACCCACACGAAATCGTTTGGCGCGGCTTTGCGTGGCTCGCTCCGCGAAGATCCCGACGTCATCATGGTCGGCGAAATGCGCGACCTCGAGACGGTCTCGCTCGCCATCACCGCTTCCGAGACCGGGCACCTCGTCATGGGAACGCTGCACACCGGCAACGCCTCGCGCACTCTCGACCGGTTGCTCGACGTCTTTCCAGTCGATCAACAAGATCAGATTCGCGTCATGGTGAGCGAGTCGTTGCGCGGTGTCATCAGCCAGCAGCTCGTGCCGCGGATCGACGGCAAAGGCCGCGTCCTCGCGCTCGAAATTCTTACTAACACGCAGGCGGTCGCCAACGTCATTCGCGAAGCCAAGACCTACATGCTGCCGGGCATCATCCAAACCGGTCGCAAACAAGGCATGCGCCTGATGGATGATTCACTGACCCAGCTCTTCGACCAGGGCTTGATCAGCGCGCAGGAGGCCTACAGCCGGGCCGAACAGAAACAAGCGATGCGCCAGCACGTGGGACTTTGAACCACGGAGGGAAAGCAATTTTTGAACCACGGATTACACGGATTTCACGGATGGGGAAGATGATTCATGAAGAGTTGAGCCGCTCCATTATCGGTATCGCGATGGAGGTGCTTAACGAACTCAAGCCAGGGTTGGACGAGAAGCTTTACGAACGCGCGATGACCATCGAACTAAAACGATGTAGCCACCTTGTCGCGGTGCAACCTTCCTTTCCCGTTCATTTCCGCGGCAAGTTGATCGGCAACCTGGTCCCCGACCTCATTGTCGATCCCAAGGTCGTCCTGGCTTTCAATGAAACGCATGTTGCCCAAATGATCGGCTACCTAAACAGCACCGGCCTTCAGCTCGCATTGCTTTTGAACTTCAAGAATGCCAGCCTCAGTTGGAAACGCGTCGTAAACCAGTCGATTCGCGAAAACCTCCCGCCGCCCGATCTGCATTCCTAGTTCTTCCCATCCGCGAAATCCGCGTAATCCGCGGTTAAACAAATGCCCTACATCGATAAATTCTTCGAAGTCCTCGTCAACGAGGGCGCGTCCGATCTTCATATCGGCGAAGGCCAGCCGCCGAAGATTCGCAAGCATGGCGATGTCATGTCGATTCGCGAAGAGCCGGTCACGCGCGAAGAGGTCGTTTCAATGTTGAGCGAAATCTGCGGCCCGAAAAGCTGGGAAATTTTTGACGAGCGCGGCGACTTCGATTTCGCCTACGAGATGGATGAGAAATCGCGCTTCCGCTGCAACTTCCTAAAACAGACCAACGGCTACGGGGCCGTCTTCCGCCTCATCCCCACCCGCATCGCGTCGCTCGAGGAGCTTGGTATTCCACCGGTGGTGAAAGAGTTCGGCGACCTGCGCGGCGGTCTCGTTCTCGTCACCGGCCCGACCGGCTCCGGGAAATCGACCACCCTGGCCGCTCTCATCGACTACATCAATCGCACCTACGCCCGGCACATCGTCACGATCGAAGAGCCGATCGAGTTCGTGCATAACAATAAACAGAGCATCATCACCCAACGCGAAGTGCCGGAGCACTCCTCCACTTTCCCGGCCGGACTCAAGGCGGCTTTGCGCGAAGATTGCGACATAGTGCTCGTGGGAGAAATGCGCGACCTGGAGACGGTCTCCCTCGCGCTCACCGCGGCTGAGACCGGGCTGCTCGTCTTCGGCACCCTGCATACCAACAACGCGCGCAAAACCGTCGACCGCATGATCGACGTCTTCCCGGCCGACAAACAACCTCAGGCGCGCACCATGCTCTCGAACTCTCTCCGTGGCGTGCTCGCGCAGCTTCTCTTAAAACGGGCCGACGGCAGCGGCCGTCTCGCCGTGAACGAAATCCTGATCTCGAGCAACGCGGTTTCATCCATCATTCGCGAAGGCGCCACGCAGAAACTCCAGGACGTGATTGTGAGTGGCAAAGGGCAGGGGATGCAATTCATGGACGACGCGATTTGGGCGTTGCTCCAGCAAGGCGCCGTTTCGCCGCATGAAGCTTTCATGAAAGCGATCGACAAGAATCTCTTCAAAAAGTTCCTACCCTCCGATGAGCAAGGTTTCGCCAACTCCGCCGGCGCCACGCCCGACGACGAGCAGCGCCCGCCGGGCGATTTCGTGAAGGGAAAACGGCGGAAAGGCTAGCGCCGATTTCATAGACCGGGCGAATGGAGGGACGACCAAAGCCGGCCCGCCGTCGCGGGTGTCGTCCGTGTTTCTTCCGACAAACACGGACGGGACGGAGCCCATCCCTCCAGCGTTCCGGTCATCAATGAGATGACGAGATGGCCCAAAATTCGCCCAAGAAAATCGGCGCGCCCATTGCTGGACGCGCCGATCTGACTTTCTCGAACGCTAACTATCTCGCACTTAAAAGCGAACCCCAGGCAACTCCGGCCGAGAGAGCAGCGCTTACCGTGCTCTGACGTCCGCGGTGGCGCTCCCGCCCAGGTTACTCTTTACAGTGACGTTCTGCGGGTTCGCAATCCCGTTGATTTTCGCGCGGTAATTACCGTCACCTCGGGTAGCCATTGTCCCGAGGATCTCACCCGTACTCGTCACCGAGACAGTCAAGACCGCGGCTGTGTTGGTATCGGTCGCCAGCAATGTAAGTTGGCTGCGCGAGATGGCATACTGGGCCCTGGTAATCGCCACCGTATCGACCATAACCGAGTCCACCGCGGCGAGAATATCGACCCGGCCATTGCCAAAGGTGTTGTTAGGCGTGGCCGGGCTGCCTCCATCGCAGGTGTTGGAAAGGATGTGAACGGCGGAATTGTTGATGATCGCCTCGCTGGCGGTATCGTCGTTGCGCAACTCGGGATGAGCCGACCAGAGCAAGGCAACGGCTCCGGCGATATGTGGGGTCGCCATCGAAGTGCCACTGAGGAAGGCATAGCTCGTATCCGAGGTATTATAAGCCGAACGCGTGTTGGTCCCCGGGGCGGTGATGTCAGGTTTCAGGCGCATGCTACCGTCGGACGTGACGGGGCCGCGACTGCTGAATGACGCGATGGTGTCGGTGCTCGTGTTCAAAGCGCCCACGGTGTAGGACGCATCGTAAAGGGAGGGCGGATCAGAGATCGTCGAGCAGCTCGGGCCGGAGTTACCGGCAGCCACTACCATCTCGATGCCAGCAGCGCGTTGCGCTTCCACGCCGGCCTGCAAAGTGGTCGGCGAACAACCTTCTGATGAAGGACAGGTCCAGGAGTTAGTCGTGATATCTGGCGCTTTGTCGGGGTCGCCCTGGGATGGATTGCCACCGACAGGGTAGGGAGCGAGGAACCATTCGAAGCACTCGGTGTAGGTCGCGGGGGAACCGACGCCGACATTCATATTGCGGCAGCCGATGAACTGGGCTTGCGGTGCCATCCCGATCTGGTTACCCGCGTTATCGTCGCCGATGGCGGTGCCGATGGTGTGCGAGCCGTGGCCGCTGTCGTCGCACGGTGCGGGAGCGTTAGGTCCGCAGATACCGCCGCCAGTATGAATGCTGTCATGCCAGTTGAAATTGTGGTCAGCGATCACGCCATT
>JBDTCM010000384.1:0-5740 GCA_039923575.1 Chthoniobacterales bacterium | reverse complement strand
CCAGCTTTTTCTGCAACGCTTCGATCTGCTCCTTGATCGGATTTTCGCCGGCGCGCTCCTTCGCCTTTTTCATTTCCGCGACGAGCGCCACGTAACTCTTGCCGATCGGCTGCAGTCTCGCGCGCAGATCGTGAAGCATCTTCGAGAGCGCAAATTGCTTCGTCAGGTCTGCGTTTGTCGCCTTCACTCGCGGATCCATTTTAACCGGGAGTGGTTCCGTGAAACTCTTGTCGCCCGCGGTTAGCACGACGGAATAATCTCCGGGCACGATCCAGGGCGCGGTCGGCACTGGCCCGGTTTTGTGCGGCACCGCCGCGATCGGGTATTCCGGCTCGACGCCCGCCAGCGGCGTGCCGTGCAGATCCCAGAAGAAACGATGCAAACCGGGCCTGTCCGACAAGGTTTGGGGCGGCTTCACCCAGTAGCGCGGGATCTTCAACTTCGGGTCCGGCGGCGGAACCGGATCGGTGCTCGCATAACGCCGGATCACATTTCCTTTCGCGTCCTTGATCTCGAGCGTGACCGCTCCGGCAGCATCCGCGCCTAACGAATAATCAATCATCGCGCCCGGCGGCGGATTCTCGCCCACCGCTTCGTCGGGCGGGAGCGGAGTGTCAGTGTTAAAATTCCAGCGCACCCGCAACCCGTTTTGCGGTTTGAAGAGCAAGGTCGCTTCGTCGTTAGGCTGGAGCTGACGCAGCGGTGTGATGTTGTCCATGATCCAGAAACCGCGACCGTGCGTCGCGATCGCGAGATCGTCGTCCTTCACGATCAGGTCGCGCACCGAGGTCGCCGGCATGTTGAGGCGGAGCGATTGCCAGTGCGCGCCCTCGTCGAAGGAGATGTAAACCGCGCGCTCCGTTCCGGCGAAAAGCAGCCCGCGCCGGACCGGATCTTCCCGCACCGTGTTCACGTTTTCGTTAGGCGGAATTCCCTGCACGATTTCCTGCCAGGTTTTGCCCGCGTCGGTCGTTCGGTAAATGTGCGGCCGCAGATCATCAAGCCGGATCGTGTTCACCGCCGCGTAGGCGGTGTTCTTGTCGAAATGACTCGCGTCCATGACTGAGATCTTCCACCACGCGCCGATTTGGGGTGGCGTCACGTCACTCCAGTTTTTGCCGCCGTCCGTCGTGAGATGAATCAAGCCGTCATCCGTTCCCACCCAAATGCGGTTCTTCTCCAGCGGCGAGGGAGCGACGGCGTAGATCACGCCCCGCTGCCGGGGCTGAGCGGTTGGCTGGTCGCGAAATTTTCCGACGCTCGCCGGAACTTCGAAAGTTTTGCGCGTCAGGTCGGGGCTGATCTGCTTCCAGTTTTCGCCGCCATCGCGCGTCTCCCACAAATGATTCGTTGCGAAGAAAAGGAGTTTCGGATCGCGCGGGGAAAAAAGAATCGGTTGCGTCCGGATCATTCGAAACTCGTCGCTCAGAAACGGTTTCGGCAGGATGCTCTGCGCCTGGTTGGTGCGGCGATCATACCTTGTCAATTTCCCGCCGTAGATGATGTCGGGGTCGAGCGGGTCGGCCACGACGTAGCCGTACTCTTGCGCCGCCACCGGATGCCAATCGCGAAAGGTAATCGCGCCATCCGGTCCGCGGCTCGCGATCCCGACCGAGCCGCTTTCCTGTTGCCCACTGTAGAGCCGATAAGGAAACGCGTTGTCCGCGCTGACGTGATAGAGCTGCGCGGTCGACTGGTTATACCACGCGCTCCAGGTTTCGCCGCCGTTCACGGTCACGATCGCACCCTGGTCGCTCGCCAGCAGGATGATTTTCGTGTCGTTAGGGTTGATCCAGACGTTCTGGTAATCGTCGCCGCCGGGCGCGCCGCGCCAGCCTTCCCACGTTTTGCCGCCGTCGGTCGATTTCCAGCAGACCACGCTGGCCGCATAAACCACGTCGGGATTTTTCGGATCGATCCGCAGCACCGGCAAATCGCCACCCCCAATCCGCGCGCCCGGGCGCTCATCGGTCGTAGCCAACGTCCAGCTCGCGCCGGCGTCGTCCGACCGATACAGCTTCCCGGCATCGAGCGTCGCGACCGCGGCGAAGAGCGTGTGCGGTGGGCTCGGCGCGATCGCGAGCTGCGCCTGCACGATGTCGTCAGGCAAATCTTTCGTTAGTTGCGTCCAGGTCTTGCCGCCGTCGCTTGATTTGAAAATGCCCCCGTTACTGCCGTTCCATTCCGCATTTTCCCACGGACCTTCGCGCGCTTCCCAGAGCGAGGCGTAAGCAATCTGGGCATTCGTCGGATCGAACTGCACATCCGCCGCCCCGGTGTTTTCGTCCTTGTAGAGCGTTTTCTCGAAACTCTTCCCGCCATCGAGCGAAAGGAAGATGCCGCGCTCCTCGTTCGGCCCGTAAGGATGCCCAGGGACCGCCACGAGGAGATGATCCGGATTGCGCGGATCGACCGCGATCTGCGCGATCTGCTGGGCGTCGCGCAAACCGAGATGCGTCCAGGTTTTGCCTGCGTCGGTCGATTTGTAGATGCCGTCGCCTACCGAAAGATCAGGGCGATGCAAGCCTTCGCCGCTCCCGACATAGATGATGTTTGGATCGGAAACCGCAACCGCGAGCGCGCCAACCGAGCCAGTCGGTTGATCATCGAAAATCGGCTCCCAGGTGCGCCCGGAATCGTCCGTCTTGAAAACGCCGCCGTTGACCTGCGCCATGTAAAAAACGTTCAGCTGCGACGGCACGCCGGAGATCGCGCGCGTCCGCCCGCCGCGGTACGGCCCGACGTTGCGCCAGCGGAGGAGATTCGAAAAATCCCGCTCGGGCGGCGGTGCGGCCACGACCGCGGTATTGCCTAACGAGATGGCAAGAAGCAGGAACGAAATGAATTGGAAGCGCATTTTGAGTCCGCACGATAACCCACTCGACGCGTCTCTCCACCTCCGGGGAGCACGGGCTGTCAGCCCGTCGCATGGGGCGAGTCTCGCCCCATGCATTTGCGCGGAGCGCAACCCGCAATCGAGACATTGGCCTGCGCTACGACCCCGCGTGATGTTCGGCGCAGACTGCGCCGAACGACGGGCTGACAGCCCGTGCTCCCCGGAAATTCCGTCGCAACGGCATCAGGCGGTCGCGGGCGGGGTGGTCGGAACGGCCGCCGCGGCCGGCGCGGGTTTCTTTTTCTCCGCCGCAGCGGCGAGCGCGGCATCCACTTGCTCCGCCTCGAGCGGATGGATGCGGTGATAGTAGTCGTTCGATTTCGCGAGATCGCTCTTGCGCATGAGGAGCGCGTCGAAACGCTCGCGCCGGCTCAGTTCGTAGACTTTGTCCATCTTGATCGCCTCAAACGGACAGACCTCGACACAAATCTGGCAGCTCATGCAGACCGAGATGTCGATGTCGAAGATCGCCGGATAAAACTGCGGTTTACCGATGTAATCGGGCTTCTTGTCCTCGCTCTTGGTGATGTAGATGCATTGCGGCGGACATTCCTTCTCGCAGATCTTGCAGGCCACGCAGCGCAGACCGGCTTCGGCATCGCTCGTGTCGTAAACGAGGAAGGGAAAATTACGCGAGTTCTCCGGGAGCACATCGCGCTCCTCCGGGTATTGCACTGTCGTCAGGCGATCTTTTTCAAAATAGCTCCCGAGGAAATTCCGCCCCGTCACCGCCATCCCTTTGAGTATGCCTGCCCCGATCATGGTTCCGCTCTCCGAAACTCTCTACGGCGAAAGCGGCTGCCTGAACAGTCCTCTGTTTTTCATTCCCGATAAAATATTTTGCACAATGGAAGGATTGGCATCATCATTTAACCACATGGTTAAGTATTCCGGCGCCGCGCTCGACCGGACCTTCGCTGCTCTGGCCGATCCGACCCGGCGGCGCATCCTCCAGCATTTGGCCGCCGGCGATGAATGCGTCACCCGCCTGGCCGCGCCCCACGCCATCTCGCTTCCCGCCATTTCCAAACATCTGCGCGTGCTCGAGCGCGCTGGGCTCGTCCGCCGACAACGCGACGGGCGCGTCCATCGCCTCGCGCTGGAAGCTAAACCAATGAAGCAGGCGGGCGATTGGATCGAAGAGTATCGCCAGTTCTGGGAAGGTTCCTTCGACCGGCTCGATGATTACCTGCAGAAAATCCAAACCAAGGAGAAGCAACATGAGCGAAAGGAAAAATGACGCGGCCACGGCGGGCGCGCCTAACGAACTCGTCATCACTCGCCTTTTCGACGCGCCGCGCGAACTGGCCTTCCGCATGTTCACCGAGATCGAACACATCCGGCAATGGGGCGGGCCGCACGATTACCCGCTCGTGCACGCCGAAGGCGACCTCCGGCCCGGCGGCAAATGGCGTTCCTGTCTGCGCGCGAGGAAGAGTGGCGAAAAAATGTGGCAGAGCGGCGTCTATCGCGAAATCGTGCCGCCGGAGCGTCTCGTTTACACCTTTGCCTGGGAGGAAGAGAACGGAAACACGCCTAACGAAACGCTGATCACAATCACGTTCGCGAACGACAACGGAAAGACGCGGATGACGTTTCGGCAGGCGCCTTTCGTTTCGGCCGAGAGCCGGGATGGGCATCGCAAGGGTTGGAACAGCAGCTTCGATCGTCTCGATGATTACCTGAAGGGGAAACGCGCCGCTGTTCAGCCGGCTCGACAACATCAAAAAAAAGAACTGAAATGAAAACCAAAGAACTGCTCGATACCTACTATAAAGGCTTCGCGAAAAAGGAAGGCTGGGATTCCGTCATCGCCGACGACTTCACCTTTGTCGGCGGAGACATGACCAATACGACTCCCATCGTCGGCAAGCAGGCTTACATTCAAATCATCGAAAGATTTTCGCGGCTCTTCACCGCGATGCGGGTGAAGGAAATGATCGTCGAAGGAGAGAGGGCCTGCGTCATCGGCAATTACGACTACGTCTTTCCGAGTGGCACAAAGATAACCGGAGATGTCGCAGAAATCTGGAAGGCGCGAGATGGGAAGCTGGCCTCGCTCACGATTTTTTTCGACACCGACGGGTTCAAAGTTCTGAGCAAACCAAAGAGCTAGCCGTGGCACACAACGAAAAATTGACCGCCTTCATCCGGCACGCGCTCGCCGACGCAGGCGCGCTCGAGGAGAAGAAAATGTTTCGCGGCCTGACCTTCATGCTCAACGGCAAGATGTGCATCAGTGTCGGCCCGAAGGAGATCATGTGCCGCATTGATCCCGCGCTGCACGACCAGGCTGTGCAAAAGGGGGCGCGCACCGTGGTGATGAAAGGCCGGCCGTATCGCGGATGGATTCGGGTCGGGCCGGAGAAATTGAGAACCGAGGAGGAGTTTGCCTATTGGGTGGGACTTGCGAGAGATTTCAACCGAAGAGCGAAAGCGAGCAAAAAGCGGAAAAGAGAGATGAATCAGGAATCATTCCCAAAACCGAAAAGCACATTCGACCGGCGGGACTCCGCGAGCCTGCCTAACGACTAAAGTATTTTCCATAAGCTGCCGGAACTTTCGGTGAGTTGATTGATTTGGCGCGCACTGCGATCTCCGCGCAGTCCGCCCGCCGCGGGACGCATGAGCGGTGGCCAGCGTCGAGCCAGCGCTCAATCGCACCGGTGAAACGCTGACGATATTCCCGCTCGATCTGAGCCGTCCACGGCTCCGGATGAAGGCGAAGCCAGATGCTTCGGTCGCTCTCCCACTTGTCGCGCAGATTTTTGGGAACAGCATCGGCAAGGCGGAAGGTAAGGAAATAAACGGCGCCGTTTTGCTGCCAGTGTAGGAGACGATTCT
>JBDTCM010000383.1:0-3441 GCA_039923575.1 Chthoniobacterales bacterium | reverse complement strand
GTCAGCGGCTTGTGCTCGCGCGCCGCTCTGCTCTCGTTTTCCTTTTCCCCGCTCGACCCGCGCCGGGTGGAAACCGCATCTCCGGTTTCGAAAAGTCCTACCGCCGCACCACCCCGCCTTTCATGAGTTGGCGCCGGGACGTTTGCGACCGGCGCCCCAACGACGGCCTTCACCTCCTGGACCGCGGATTTGCGATCGCCCGCCTGCGCCTGGTTGGCAGACGAATCCGATTGCCAGCAGGAAAACGCAGAATCCCGCTTTCTTCGTCGCCTCCTGTTTTTTAATTCGTATTTTCAGCGCGCAATGCGCGTGCGATCCGTCTCGATCGCGTCGCCGTAGTTGAACTTCCTCGTTTGCTCCTGCCGACGGGAAACCTGATGTAGTTTCCCCCCACAGCATGAAAACCCTCGGCCTTGTCGGCGGGATCGGCCCGGAATCGACCATCGAATATTACCGCTTCATCCTCGAAGGCTGCCGCGCGCGCGTGCCGGGTGGCAGCGCGCCCCACCTCATCATCGATAGCCTCGACGTCGACCGCGGCCTCGCCATGCTGGACGCGAACGACCTCGCCAGCCTGGCCGATTACATATCCGCTTCACTTGACCGGCTCGTGCGCGCCGGCGCCGAACTGGCCCTCATCGCCGCCAACACTCCCCACATCGTCTTCGACGAAGTCGAGCGGCGGACGTCCGTGCCGATGATCAGCATCGTGCAGGCGACCCTCGAGCATGCCCGCGCCCTTGGGCTCCAACGCCTTGGCCTCTTCGGCACCGGCTTCACCATGCGCGCGCGGTTTTTTCCCGACGCCTTCACGCGCGCCGGACTTGCCCTCATCGCGCCCAGCGAGAACGAACAAGCGCTCATCCACGAGAAATACGTCCACGAACTTTTGCGGAACCAATTCCTGCCCGCCACCCGCGCCGCGCTCACCGCCATCATTGAGCGGATGCGAAACGAAGAAGGCATCCAAGCCGTTATCCTCGCCGGCACGGAGTTGCCGCTCCTCCTGCGCCCGTCCCCGTCCGCGATCCCGGGCCCGCCATCCACCTTGCCGCCGTTGCCCCTGCTCGACACCACCATGATCCACGTCAGCGCGGCCGTTGACGCCATTCTGGCCTGACGGGGTCCGCGTCTCGCGACCATCTTTCGCCTTCAACCTTTCGCCTTTGGGGTATCTTCTGCACCACCATGGAGATTCATCAACTCCGCTATTTTGTGGCCGTCGCGGAGGAGGGCAGCTTCTCGCACGCGGCCGAACGCGAGCACGTCTCGCAGCCTTCGCTCAGCCAGCAAATCCAGAAGCTGGAGGCAGAACTGGACCAGCAGCTGTTCGATCGTCTGCCGCGCGCGGTCGTCCTGACCGAGGCCGGCCGGTGTCTGCTCGAATACGCGAGAAAGATTCTGACCGGCATCGCCGATGCCCGCCGCGCGGTCGCGGCGCTCGAGCACGAAGTCGCCGGCAAACTCTCGGTCGGCGCGATCCCGTCGATCGCGCTCTATGTTTTGCCGCGACTCATCGTGAGCTTCCAGCGTGCCTATCCGAAAGTGACCTTCGAGCTCTTCGAGGACACGACCGAGAAGCTGGCGCAACGCCTGGAAGATGGGACCCTCGACGTCGTCCTCGCCTCCTCGGGCGAGAAAACGCCGACCCTTGCGCAGCATTCGTTAGGCAGAGAACCGTTGCTCCTGCTCCTGCCGGCGAAGCATCGGCTGGCGCGGAAAAAAGCGATCAAATGGAGCGACCTCGCTTCGGAGAAGTTTCTCCTCCTGCACGAAGGGCATTCGCTCGCGATCACGGTGCGGCGGTTTTTGGCCGCGAACCACCTCAAACCCGAGCTCGTCCTGCAGGGCGAACAGCTCACCACCATCGCCGCGATGGTCGCGGCCGGCCTGGGCGTCACGGTGGTGCCGGAAATGATGGTCCACACCGAATTCGTGAAGGGCTGCGTGGCCGTGCCCTTTGCCCGCCCGGCGCCGACGCGCGAACTCATTTTGCTGCGCAATCCCTTGCGCTTCGAGAGCAAGGCCGCCGCCGCCTTCCGCGAGGGAGCCGCGGCCGCCTTTCTGAAATAATGTGGCCTGACCTAACGTGGGAGCGGCCTTTGTGCCGCGATTTACGAGTCCGAAGCGATCTTCGGGCCGCTGATGCTCCCCACGTTTCCGGTTACCTAATCCGGGCCATCGTCTGAGCAAGGGTGACCAGGGGCCAGGCGGCGGTGAGAACGATCGCTGCGAAAAGAATGAACTCGGCGGCCACACTCGGCCGCTCCCGCTGAGCGTAGCGTTCGCTCACGAAGCGAAAGGCGCGCAAGCGCAGCGGAGTCTTCGAATCAGGCAGCTGACGGTTCGAGGGATTGCTGCTGAAGGTGATTGTGTGCATGCCAGACTAACGACCCGGCAAAACCCTCTTTGAAATACTTAGTGCCACTGCCTGCGATAGGCACTGCCTATGGGATGAAAGCCGATCGCGGATCGCGGATCGAGCGGTTAAAGCGTTCGGATCGCGCGCTTTGCTGTGTGCCTTCTCTGCCGATTTCTCCACGAACGAATAACGGCGAACCAATAACCGGCGGCCCCCGCCTCCAATAACCGCAGGCCCGCCACGGCAAGTCCGATCCAGCGGCGGTCTAAAGTTCGAGAAACTGGCGCGGCGATAGAATCCGAATGCCGCGGAATTTCTTCCACACGAGCAAGTCGTCCCCACTCACGATGATCGTCGCCCGCCCGGCCACTGCCGTTGCCAGGACCACATCATCATCTTTATCGCGGCAAACCCGTTCCGCCAAAGCGACTAGAGTCACGATTTCCGCCACTTCGCCTTACGCTCCCACCAGCGGCAGATGGTCAGGATCAGCCTTAAATTTCGTGCGCAGCGTCCGCCGCAGTTCCTCGAGCAATGGTTGCGACGTCACGATCGCGTGGGGTCGAAGCCGCATCCGCACCAGATCCCGGAACGTTTCACGCGACGAAAGCCGGGAGGTTCTTTTAATCCAGCGGATGCCGCCAGTTGAGCCCGGGGAAGCGGGCGAAGCCGCGGTCGAGGGTCACCCATTCGCAACCCAACTCGATGGCAAGCGCCGCGTGGAAAGCGTCGGGCACCAGATTGCCGCGAGCGTCGCCCCTGCGGCAGAGCTCAATAAAAATCTTCCAGTGACCCGCGCCGGGTCCGAGAAGATGAACCTGTTCCGTCGGCGGAAGCCGGGCGAAGGCGGGTCACTGTTCGCGTTCAGACGAACCCGCCGTGGTGGGTCACTTCTTGTTCATCGCCTTTCTGATCCTTGGCAACGACCCGTGCCTATCCCTTCGCCGTGAGCTGGCATTTCCAAATTCTCACGACTTTCCAGCCGGCTTTGAAAGCCCGGCCTCGCCCCCGGCCGCGGGGCTGCGTTGCGGCCAATTCAGCTCCTTGATAGCGGTGGCGGTTCGCACGATTCACGAGCT
>JBDTCM010000382.1:0-3739 GCA_039923575.1 Chthoniobacterales bacterium | reverse complement strand
CTCCGCCGTGACAGGGCGGCGCTCTAACCAATTGAGCTAAGACTCCTCGAAAGGGGATGGCACCGTAGGATGCCCCACCCCTCGCATCAACCGATTTTTGCTCGCCCGCCGCGGCATGAAGTTTGCGGCTTGAATCCGGCACGCGTATTATTTTTCTGCAGACGTCAGCACAAGGGACGACAGGGAATGAGCGACGAATCCAAACAAGAACCCCAATACTACGGCTCGCCCACGGGAGAGCGCGAGATCAGTCTCCTCGAGGCTTTCGATCGCGCCGCGGCGCTGCTGCCGCCGGATAATTTTGCACGCGAGCGGCTGATCGCCCTGCGGGCCGAGATCGCGGCCCAGGAGGAGATGGTGGGCGACGCGCGCGAGATGATTGAGAAACTCGAGCAGGTGATCAAGAAAGTGACTTCGCCTGCCAATAGGATCGGCACTTTCCTCGGCAGCCCGGCCCGCGACACCGCGCAGATCGTAGTCGGCGGGGCGGATTACTACTGCAACGTCGATCCGCGAATCAGCCTCAAGAGTTTGCAGAAAGGCACGCGCGTTCTCGTGAACGAAGCCTACGTCATCGTCGGCGATCTTGGTTTTGAAACGGCCGGGCCAGTGACGAAAGTGGCGGAAGTCCTCGGGGCGGATCGGCTGCGCGTTGGGGCCGAGCACGGGACGCAGTCGTTAGTCTTGCAACGCTCGGCGCAGCTGGAGAAAGCGCCGCTAAAGGCAGGGGACGACGTGCGCGTCGATGCGAACTACCGCATCGCGCTCGAAGTGCTGGCGAGTCCGCAATCGCGCGATCATTACCTCGACGAAGTGCCGGAACTGCCGTGGGAAAAAGTGGGCGGTCAACAGGAGGCGCTCACGGCCATTCGCGACGCGATCGAGCTGCCGCTTTTGCACGAGGATTTGTTTCAGAAATTCCAGCACGCGACGCCGAAGGGATTCCTCCTTTACGGCCCGCCCGGCTGCGGCAAAACGCTCATCGGCAAGGCGACCGCCTACAACCTGACCAAACAACTGCGCGGAAAATCGGGCGCCGACATGCGCGAGTATTTCATGCACATCAAAGGGCCCGAGATCCTCAACATGTGGGTCGGCGAATCGGAGCGGATGGTGCGGGAAATCTTTGCCACTGCGCGCGAGAAACGGCGCGAAGGTTACATGCCGTTCCTCTTCATCGACGAAGCGGAAAGCATTCTCGGCACGCGACGCGCCTCGCGTTACTCGAGCATTCTCTCCACCCTCGTGCCGATGTTTTGCACCGAGATGGACGGAATCGATTCGCTCAACGAAGTCGTCATCATCCTCGCCTCGAACCGGGCCGATTTGATCGATCCCGCGATCCTGCGCCCAGGCCGGATCGATCGCAAAATCAAAGTGAACCGGCCGAACAAAGAAGGCGCGCGCGAAATTTATCGTATTTATCTGACCGACGATCTCCCCTACGACGCCGCGCTCCTGGAAGGCGCGGCATCGAAAGCGGCCGCGATCGACGCGCTCATCGGCCGGCTGATCGAGCCGCAGTTCGCGAAGAAAGAAGAGAATCGCCTCCTCGAAGTGACCCTCCGCAGCGGCCGAAAAGAAGCGCTTTTCCGCAGCGACGTGATCAGCGGCGCGATCATCGCGTCGATCGTCGAGCGGGCCAAAGGAATGGCGATCAAACGCTCGATCGCGAGCGGAAAAGACGAAGGCATCAGCGAGACCGATTTGCAGGTCGCCTACAACGCCGAGTATCTCGAAAACGAAATCCTGCCCGCGACCGACATCACGGAAGATTGGCTCAAGCTGATCGATTACGATCCGGACAACGTGGTCAAGATTTCCCCGGTGCGATTGAATTCAGGCGCGCCGAAGCCGGCCTCGAGCGTGATCTAGCGCTGCGCTCCCCAGATTCCGCTCGCGCCTGTCTCCTTTTGCATGGATAGAAACGGCCGATGAAGACACTTCCATTCATGCTCGCGCTGCTCGCGACCACCGTTCTGGCTTCCGCGCAAAATACCAAACAACCCGATCAGGCGAAGCTCGAGCAAATGACGGCGCGCTTCGCTCCAACCGAGATCACGGCGGACCTTTCCAGGCTCTCGCCTAACGATCGCAAGGTGCTGGCGAGATTGGTCGAGGCTTCGCAGATTATCGACGGCATCTTTCTCCGCCAGGCCTGGGCGGGAAACCCCTCGATGCTGCTCGATCTCGCCGGCGACCAGAGCGCGGAAGGCCGGGCGCGGCTCCATTATTTCCTGATCAACAAAGGCCCCTGGTCGAATCTCGATCACAATGAGCCCTTTGTTCTCGGCGCGCCGCCGAAGCCAAAGGGCGGCGGCTTTTACCCGCCCGACGCGACCAAGGCCGAGCTCGAAGCGTGGATCGAGTCCCTGCCCGCTGCGGAACAAGAGCGGGCCAAGGGTTTCTTCACCGTCGTCCATCGCCAGGCCGACCGGAAACTGACGCTCGTCCCCTACAATATCGAATACGAAGGTGAGTTGAACCGTGCCGCCGCGCTCCTGCGCGAAGCGGCCGCGGCCGCGACTGAGCCCACCCTGAAGCGCTTCCTCAGCACGCGCGCCGACGCTTTCCTGAGCAACGACTATTACCCGAGCGACCTGGCCTGGATGGAGCTGAGCGGCGCGATCGAGCCGACCATCGGACCCTACGAGGTCTATGAGGACGAGTGGTTCAATTACAAAGCCGCTTTCGAGGCTTTCATCACCGTCCAGGATGAAGCGGAGAGCGCGAAGTTGCAGAAATTTTCCGGCCAGCTCCAGGACATCGAAAACCATCTCCCGATCGACCCGAAATATCGCAACCCGAAAATCGGCGCGCTTTCCCCGATCGTGGTGGTGAACGAAATCTTCTGCGCGGGCGACTCCAACCACGGGGTGCAAACGGCCGCCTTCAATTTGCCTAACGACGAGCGGGTGACGCGCGAAAAAGGCTCGAAACGCGTCATGCTCAAGAATGTGCAGGACGCGAAATTCGCCAAGACCCTCGTCCCGATCTCCCAGGTCGTGCTTTCGCCTAACGATCAGAAGGATCTTTCGTTTGAGGCTTTCTTCACCCACATCGTGGTGCATGAGCTCATGCACGGCCTCGGCCCGCACGACGTCACCGTCGGCGGCCAGAAAACGACCGTGCGCCAGGCCCTGAAGGACGCCTACAGCGCGCTGGAGGAAGCGAAAGCCGACATCTCCGGACTTTTCGCCATCCAATACATGATCGACAAGGGCGTCCTGCCGAAGTCACTCGAGCGCCCGCTTTATACCACTTATCTGGCCTCCAGTTTTCGCACCATTCGTTTCGGCACGAGTGAAGCGCACGGGCTTGGGATGGCGGTGCAATTCAACTACCTGCTGGATCATGGCGCCTTTACTCTCGCTGCCGATGGCACCTTTGCGGTCAACCCGGAGAAAATCAAAGCCGGCGTCGAAGGCCTGACTCGCGAGATCATGACCCTGCAGGCGGAAGGCAGTTACGAGAAGGCGAAAGAAATGACTGCCCGGCTCGGAGTCGTTAGGCCAGAAGTAGAGCGCGCGCTCGAAAAGATGGGCAACATCCCGATCGACATCGAACCGAAGTTCACCACCGCCGAGCAGCTCGTGCGCGAGAATCCCTAGAGCATCGCGACCGACATCCTCGGTAGAGCGAGACTCCGTCGAGCTGGGGGGAGAAGGTGTTCGGTCGCGACGCGCCCCCCCGGCTCGACAGAGTCTCGCCCTACCACCTTTGCACTTTGCGCGGAGAG
>JBDTCM010000381.1:0-6355 GCA_039923575.1 Chthoniobacterales bacterium | reverse complement strand
GCATGAAAATGAGCGCGTCGCCTTCGGTTTGTGCGGCGAGGCGCTCGAGCTCGTCCGCGGCCAGGTCCCAGGCCGGATAATTTTCCGACCGGACCGGTTTGCTGAGGTATTCGATTGCGACGGGATGCATCCGCCCGCTCGAAGTGAGGATTGGACAGGGCGCGAGATATTTTTCGAGCTTGTCCGATTCCAGGGTGGCGGACATGACGACGAGCTGGAGATCGGGCCGCAGCGTTTCCTGGAGCTGCACAGCGCGGGCGAGGGTGATGTCGCCGTAGAGATGCCGCTCGTGGAATTCGTCGAAGAGAATCGCGGCGACGCTGCGCAGCTCGGGATCCTGAAGAAGTTGACGGAGAAGAATTCCCTCGGTGACAAAACGAATCCGCGTCCGCTTCGAGGTCACTTTCTCGAAGCGAATCTGGTAGCCGACCTCGTCGCCGAGCGGGCCGTTGCGCTCGAACGCGACCCGGCGGGCGAGGAGGCGCGTGGCAAGGCGGCGCGGTTGCAGGATGACGACTTCGCCCTCACCGAGGAGCCCGCGATCAAGCAGGATTTGCGGCACCTGGGTGGATTTTCCGGAACCGGTCGGCGCCTGCAGGATGAGGCGGGGCCGGGTACCGAGCGACCGAACGATCTCGTCCTCGAGTTCGTAAATCGGCAATTCGCGCGGGGCCATGCGGCGAACGTTCAACGTCCAACGTTCAACGTTCAACTGTAGACGTTTCGCTCTGCGAAACGCGGGTTTACGCCTGGCCGACAATCGCAGGCAAGGTCTGGCAGCGAACGACGCACAGACTCGCGCCGCCCGAGAGGGCGGCGTCTACATTATCGCTCGAAAATCGGTGACGAATTCCTCGATCTCCGTTTCGGTCGTCGACCAGGAACACATCAGGCGGCAAAGGCCGCGCTCGAAGAATCGGTGGAAGTGCCAGCCGCGCTCGTGCAATCGCGTTGCGATTGCGTCAGGCAAATCGAGAAAGAGGGCGTTCGCCTGGCGCGGGAACGCGGGTTCCGGTGCACCGGCGGCGCGCAGCTTCTCCTCCAGCTGGCGCGCCATCGCGTTGGCGTGGCGGGCGTTTTTCAGCCAGACGTTGTCGCCGAGGAGGCCGGCCCAGGGCGCGGCGAGGAAACGCAGCTTGGAGGCGAGCTGGGCGCCCTGCTTGGCCCGGTAATCAAATTCGCGCGCCAGCTCGCGATCGAAAAACACGACCAGTTCGCCCGCCGAAGTGCCATTCTTGGTTCCTCCAAAAGCGAGCACGTCTACCCCGCGCTTCCAGGTGAGTTCTTTCGGTTCGCAGCCTAACGACGCCGCGGCGTTGGCGAAACGCGCACCGTCCATTTGGATGCGCAGTTCGTGTTGCTGCGCGAAAGCGGCGATCGCGTCCAATTCGTTTAAGGAGTAGACCGTCCCGGATTCGGTCGACTGGGTGATGCTGAGCGCGCGGACCTTGGTCGAGTGCACATCGCGATGTTGCGCCAGGATGGCGGCGGCCTGGTCGAGGTCGAGCTTGCCGTTCGCTCCACCGACGCGGAGCAGTTTGGCCCCGCCGGAAAAAAATTCCGGCGCGCCGCATTCATCCGTCTCGATGTGGGCGCGCTCGTGACAGAGGATGCTGTGAAATGGCTGACAAAGCTGGGCCAGGGCGAGGGAATTGGCGGCGGTGCCGTTGAAGACGATAAACGTTTCGCAGTCGGTCTCGAAAATTTCGCGCACGCGGTCGGAGACGCGTTTCGTCCACGCGTCTTCCCCGTAGGAAGAGACGGCGGACTCACGATTGGCCTCGGCGAGCACGGCCCAGGCTTCCGGGCAAATGGCCGCGGTGTTATCGCTCGCAAATTGATGGCGTTGGCGGGTCGGCATCTCCAGCATTCGTAACCGACATTGCCCGCGGCGGCAAACGCCCTAACGAAAAGCAGACGCCTGATTGGGGAAGGCGCCGGGTTCTGGGATTGACAAGGACGTCTCGCGACCTTGAATGGGCCGCCAATGAACCGCGCCATCATCGAAGCGTTTCAGTTCCTCACTGGCAACGACCTCAGGACGATCCTAAGGCGGATCAGGGCGCGCAATGTTCCCCCGCTCATCCAGTTTGCTGCTTATAGCCTGTGCGGTGGGCTGGCCACGATCGTCTTCGTCGGCCTGACCGTCTTTCTGTCTTATCACGCCTTCCCGGCGATGGACGGAATGATAGTGGCTGGCGCTCCCATTAGCGATGAGCTACGTGCGCGGAATTTGCTCATCAACAATTGCATCGCCTTCGCAGTCGCCAACGTCGTGGCCTACGTCACGAACATCCTCTTCGTCTTTCAGACCGGCCGCCATCATCCGGTGATGGAGTTTCTTTATTTTACGGCCGGCGGCACGGTCGGCTTCCTCATCAGTCAGTTTGCCGGCCCCTGGCTGGTCCACGCCTACGGTCTGCCCACGGCGGTCGCGATCTTTACCAATATTTTGGCGGCCATTTTTCTGAATTTCGCGATCCGAAAGTTTTTCGTTTTCAAGAACTAGCTGAGTTTTTTGGCCACGAATTAACACGGATGAAACACGGATAAGAGCATGCTCGAACCGGGCGACGGTCTGCTCGTCGACTTCGGTAGAACGAAGGTCGAGTACAAGCGCCTGATCATCTAAATCCGTGTTTCATCCGTGTCCATCCGTGGCAAGAATGAATGCTGTGATGCAAAATTTGCCCCAAACCTACGCGGCTTTGCCGAAAGGCGCGGGCCGACTTATTATCGCGCCATGAGTGCCCTGCAAACCGCCGTCGAACGTCGCGGTCAACGGATTTTCGAACTGGTCGATCAACACCCGGAATCGATTTTCACGAAGGCCGGTTTTTATCAAAAGATGATGGCCTTCTCGATGCGGGACGAGACCTTCAAGGTGCAGATGTTTCGCTTCGTCGACGTCCTCGCTTCCCTCCGACGCTCGAGCGACATCGTCGTCCATCTGCGCGAATATTTTCGCGGGATGGACAGCTTCATCCCGATGCTCCAGACCGGTCTGCGCGCGGCCGGTATTTTCCCGTGGCTGACCGCTTTTCTCCTGCGCTGGAACGTCTCCGGGATGGCGCGGCAATTCATCGCCGGCCGGGACGGGGCCGACGTCATGAAGACCCTGCGCCAGAAGCGCAAGCAGGACATCGGGTTCACCGTCGATTTGTTAGGCGAAGCGGTCGTGAGCGAAAAAGAAGCGGATGAGTATGCGGCCCGCGCGATGGAATTGCTCGAGACGCTCTCGCGTGAGACGCGCGGCTGGACCGATCCGTTAGGCAAGAACACCGAGCTTTTTCCGGTGGTCAATCTTTCGCTCAAGATCTCGGCCTTCTATTCGCAGATGGATCCGGCCGCGCCGGAGGAAGCGATCGCGCACCTCGCCCCCAAGCTCCGCCCCATCCTGCGCCGGGCCAGGGAAGTGGGCGCCTTCGTCAACTTCGACATGGAGAGCTATGCGCAGAAAAACGGCACGCTTGATCTCTTCAAGTCGCTCTTCACCGAGCCGGAGTTCGCCGATTGGCCGCATGTCGGGATCGTCGTCCAGGCCTATCTGCGCGACGCCGAGCGTGACCTGAAAGACCTGATCGCGTGGGCCCGGCAGCGCGGCACGCGTTTCGCCGTCCGCCTTGTGAAAGGCGCCTACTGGGACTACGAGAAAATCATTTCGTCGCAAAACACCTGGGTCTGCCCGGTCTTTCTGCAGAAACCGGAGAGCGACGCCTGCTTCGAAGCGTGCACGCGCATTCTGCTCGAGAACGAATCCATCGTCACGGCCGCCTTTGGTTCGCACAACGTGCGCAGCATCGCGCACGCGATGGCCTGCGCGGAAGAGCTGGGCATCGACCAGAGCCGTTTTGAATTCCAGCTCCTTTACGGGATGGCGGGACCGATCAAGCGCGCGCTCGTCGAGATGGGTTATCGGGTGCGGGAATATTCGCCGGTCGGCGAGTTGTTGCCGGGCATGTCCTATCTCGTCAGGCGCCTGCTCGAGAATACTTCGAACGAGGGTTTTCTGCGGGCGAAATTTTCCGACAACCAATCCGCCGCCCAGTTACTGCGCGACCCAAACGAACTGATCGTAAGCGAAAAACCCACCACTCCCATGTCAACGAAACCAGACCCATCCGCCGCCGCCGATGTCTACGTCAACGCCCCGGCCCTCAACTTCGTCCATCGCCAGACGCAGGAGCAGATGAAAACCGCGCTGCGCGTCGCTCGCGCCCAGTTCGGCAAAAAATATCCGCTCGTGATCAACGGCGAAAAGATCACGACCGGGAAATGGATGGCATCCCTAAATCCGAGCGCGCCTAACGAGATCGTGGGCGAGGTAGCGGAGGCGGGAATTCCCGAGGCGGAACGCGCGGTCAAGGCGGCGGCGGCGGCCTTTGGCGCCTGGTCGCGCACTTCGGTCGAGCAGCGCGCGCAGTTACTCGAGCGCGTCGCGGCCATCATGGAGCGGCGCCGGGTCGAGCTGGCGGCGGTCGAGGTTTTTGAAGTCGGCAAAGCCTGGGAGGAAGCCGATGGCGACATTCGTGAGGCGATGGATTTCTGCCTCTTCTACGCCCAGCAAATGCGCCGCATGGGCCGCCCGCATCTGACCCAGCCCGTCCTCGGCGAAGAAAGCTATCAGCATTACTGGCCGCGCGGTGTCGCGCTCGTGATTGCGCCGTGGAATTTTCCGATCGCAATCCTCTGCGGGATGGTCTCGGCCGCGATCGTGACCGGCAACACCGTCATCATGAAGCCGGCCGAGCCTTCCTCCGTCACCGGTGCTCTGCTCATGGAGATGTTCGAGGAAGCGGGCGTGCCGCCGGGCGTGCTTAACTATCTGCCGGGCCACGGCTCCGTCATCGGGCAACATCTGGTCGACCATCCGGAGGTCGTGATGATCGCGTTCACCGGCTCGCGCGCGGTCGGCCTGCGCATTTGGGAATCCGGCGGTAAAACCCTGCCCGGCCAGCGGGAATTGAAACGCGTCGTCTGCGAGATGGGCGGAAAGAACGCCATCATCGTCGATTCCGACGCCGACCTCGACGAGACGATCGTCGATTAGATTTACTCTGCCTTCGGTTACCAGGGTCAGAAATGTTCCGCCCTCTCCCGGCTCATTGTACTCGAGGAAAACTACGATCGGGTGATGGAGCGCCTCCTCGCCGCCGCGGCCAGTTTGCGCGTCGGCAATCCCGAAGAACCGGGCGTCACGGTCGGACCGGTGGTGGACGAGCGGGCTTACAAACGGATCCTCGAGATGATCGAGGTCGGCAAGAAAGAAGCAACGCTGGCCTTCCAGGCGAAGGATGTGCCTAACGACGGCTATTTTATCCCGCCGACCATTTTCACGGACGTGAAACCGACCTCCCGGCTGGCGCGCGAGGAAATCTTCGGCCCGGTCCTGAGCGTGATCAAAGTGCGCGACCTGGATGAAGCGATCGAAGTGGCGAACGGCACCGACTACGCGCTCACCGCCGGCTTTTTCTCACGCAGCCCGGCCAACATCGAGCGCATCAAAGCGGAGCTGGTGGCGGGCAACGTTTACATCAATCGCTCCTGCACTGGCGCGGTCGTCGGCCGCCATCCGTTCGGCGGATTCAAGATGAGCGGCGGTGGCACGAAAGCGGGCGGGGGAGATTATCTTCTGCAATTCCTCATTCCGCGGATCGTGACTGAAAACATCATGCGCCACGGCTTCGCCCCGGAGGAAACGCCGCGTTATCGCGATGAGTTTCTCGTTAGGTAACTCTGTCGCAAACGCAGTCGCGCTTACTTCAGCAGCCGGATGACCTCGCCGATCATGATCGCGATCGGCCAGGCGCAGACGAGCGTGACGAGACCGAGGACCGCTGCCTCGAGGCGGAAGCTGCGGCTCGCATCGGCCATTAGAACTTTCCATGTCGGACCGCTGCAGCCCGGACGCCGCCAGGGCAAGCCACTGCCGCCGAAGTTGTCGTCAAAACGACTGGGCCGAAACTCGGAAACGACGCGGGGGAAAGCAGCGTCGCGCCTGTCGCGACGATCATGGCGCGACAACCACCGGGCCGATGCGACGCTGGGGTTAGTTTTCATGCGTCCGCCATAAGCATGCGGAATGCCGCAGACGGGCTGCGGCTCGCCAAAACCCCGTTCAAGATCAAGCGGCCCGATCGCATCGCGAGAATAACCTAGGACGAACCGGGATTTCGTCCAGTGTAGACGCCGCCCTCTGGGAGGCGCGGGTGTGTGGTCCGCCGGGGAGGAAATTTTTTGCGCGCGCGTCGTTTACGCCCGCGTTTCGCAGCCTCCGGCTCGGAAGAGCTTACCCTCCGGCCTGTATGCACTACGGGCAGGAAGCGGGGCAGGAAGCGGGCTCGGAGAGAGCGAA
>JBDTCM010000380.1:0-6531 GCA_039923575.1 Chthoniobacterales bacterium | reverse complement strand
CAGATCGCACTGGAGCCGATCAAGAATCCGGTGATCGGTGCACCGGAGCAGGTAACGATCAATCACGGGACCGGATTTATTTTCCAAACCGCCGAGTGCGCTTCCGCCCGGGAGGGGAAGGTGCAGTTCAAGGAGATGGAGTTTTCCTATCCGAACAAGGCCGGCTTTGTCGCGCGCATTCATTATCACAATTAGTTAGGCGGAGTGGACTCGCTTGCCGCCGTCCTGAAACGCGATCGTCTGATTGTGGGAGGGGGTGTCCTCCTCGTCGCCGTTCTGGCGTGGTGGTATACCATAGCGACCGCTCAGCAGATGGGCGGGCTCGCCATGCAGGTGGGTCGGCCCGATCCGAACGCCTGGCCGGTTGCTTCGCTCGGGCCGCTCTTCGTCATGTGGGTGGTGATGATGGTGGCGATGATGCTGCCGAGTGCGGCCCCGATGATATTTACTTTTGCGGCCGTGGCGCGCAATCGCCGCCAACATCAGCGGCCCTACGTGCAGGTGGCGGTTTTTGTCTCGGGCTACTTCGTCGTCTGGGGCGGGTTCAGCGCCGTAGCGACAGTGGCGCAGTGGCTCTTGCATCGGGAAGCGCTGCTTTCGCCGATGATGGTCGCTTCGAGTGCGCTTCTGAGTGGCATTCTTCTCCTGCTCGCCGGCGTCTTCCAATTCACGCCGTTGAAACGCAGTTGCCTGACGCATTGCCGCGCGCCGCTCGAATTCATCACCACGCGCTGGCGTGACGGCTGGGGTGGGGCGTTCACGATGGGATTGGAGCACGGCCTCTTCTGCACCGGTTGCTGCTGGGCGCTGATGGCTTTGCTCTTCGTCCTTGGGATGATGAATCTGCTCTGGATCGCGGCGCTGACGATACTGGTCGGGCTGGAAAAGGTTTTGCCCCGGCGAAGCTACCTCAGCCGGGGCACCGGCGCGCTTCTCGCGCTCTGGGGGCTTTGGGTCATCTTTCGTTAGTCGTTAGGCCGAACGAGTTCCCGATTGCAAATCTGGCGCGAACTTTCATAGTAGCGGTCGCCAGGAAGGGTGGCTGAGTCCGGTTTAAGGCACTCGACTCGAAATCGAGCGTGGGGTTAAACTCACCGTGGGTTCGAATCCCACCCCTTCCGCCAATATCATAAACCTTTGATTCAATAGCGTTTATGATAATAAACTTCCGAAAGCAATTTCAGAATAAGAACGGAAGCAAGAACAAGTCCGGCGATACCGTCAAGCGCTCCCTATGTCGTGGAGTCGCGTAAGTAATCGTTCCCTTTAGGAAAGAATTCTGCGTGGCGACAAAGGGTCTTGGATTATTACATCCTATTCCGGAGCGTCCCACGTCGCCTAAGCTCGACAGCGTTTCGCCCCGCCACGACCCTTGAACGCGCGCGAGAAATCGGATCGCGTTCAGTGCTATCAAGTGGTGCTGCCAACCCAGCGCCTATACAGCTTATATTTGTTCCCGTATTTCAATGGATAGAGCGAGGTTTCCTAAACTGAAATTCCCCTCAGGGAGTCGGACTGATGCCTGTTGAATGTGCGTCTAAGATTGCCAGTTACGCTCCATTACCGTCAAGTATCTGGCAATAAATGGCAACGCGGCGTTGGTGTTGGGTCTGATTGAGTATGGAAATTTGAGGGTTCGCGGTTGAGTTGTCCGCTTTGGAGCGCTGCGCGTGAGATCACGAGCAGCGGTTCAGTTACTTGTCGTAACTCGGACTGTCCTTGGCGTCTCTTTCCCTGCGCGTAACCACGCGGCCCTTATACACTCGCGGTGGGCCGTACGTGTAGTATGGGGGCGGGCAGGCATAATAGCCGTAGCCATAGGCAGTGTACCCATACGGATAACCCCATCCGTAGAATGGAAATCCGATGGCGAAACCGACACGCGGCCCACCGAATCCAGGACGCCCATGAAAACCAAATCCCGGTCGACCATGAAAACCCGGTCCGCCGCCCCCACGCCGTTGCGCGCTGGCCGGAGAGGCAAAAGCGAGCAGGCTGGCCCCTGCAATTGCACCGATCAAAGCTCCGTAAAGTTTCATTAAATGTCTCCTTTTTAACCCTCCGCAATCTAGCAAGAAAGCTCTTCGAAGGCAAGAACTATGTTCCCTCGGTCGGCCTGGAGGATGGCTTCGAGCCGAGAGCAAACGATGACCTTCGGAGATTTTCCGTCCACGGTCTGATTAATGCTGTAATGACCGTATAATTCGGGGACGGGCCTTCGCCCGCCGCCGCGGATTACGAGAGTTCGATTGTAACGGTCTTGGATACAGAGGCCGCGGTGAGATCGCCTTCCTTCGCATCCTTCGCAGACGGCCCAGGTGCCTGCCTCGCAGCCATTCGGACAACCACCTTGGGACAATACAAATTACCATGAACAATAGAATCCATACCCTTCGTCTCGCGCTCGCTCTTGGGCTTTCCTTCGCAGCACTCGCAACTCTTGCCACACCAGGCCGCGCCCAATCCCTCGGCTCCGCCGAGAGTTTCACCGTCCTGGGCGCTTCGACGGTCACAAACACCGGCACCAGCAATATTATTGGCGATGTCGGGGTAAGCCCCGGCTCCGCCATCACCGGATTTCCACCCGGCCAAATTACTAACGGCGCGCTGCATGCGAATGACGCCACGGCGGTACAGGCGCATGCTGACTTTGCTGCCGCCTACACTGCCTTTGCCGGGCTTGTATCGCCACCCGCCAATAACCTGACCGGAACTGACCTCGCTGGCCTGACACTTACCCCGGGCGTCTATCGCTTTGACACCTCGGCTGCTTCATCTGGCATTCTGACCTTCGACGCGCAGGGTGATCCCAACGCGCGTTTCGTCATTCAAATTGGCACGACGCTGATTACGGCGAGCAATTCCTCCGTCGTCCTCATCAACCAGGCCGACTCGCGGAATGTTTATTTTGTAGCCGGCACCTCGGTGACGCTCGGCAGCGGCAGCACCTTTATCGGTAACCTTCTCGCGGGCGCTTCCGTCACAACCGTAAGTGGCGTCAATCTGACTGGACAACTCCTGGCTCTGACAGGCGCTGTGACCCTTGATACAAATAACGTGACCAGTCCAGGGATGACTGCGCCGACTCCGACGCCGAGCCCGGCGCAGCTTCTAAACATCTCCACCCGTCTGAATGTCCAGACCGGCGAGAAGGTCTCGATTGACGGATTTATCATCACTGGTAACGCGGCCAAAAAGGTCATCATCCGCGGACTTGGCCCGTCGATTGTCGGCGTTTCGCCTCTTTTGGCTGACCCTGTAATTGAACTTCACGCGGCGAACGGCTCGCTCATTGCAAGCAATGATAACTGGAAAGACACCCAACAGGCCGAAATTCAAGCCAGCACAATCCCCCCCAACGAATGACTTGGAATCGGCCATCGTCGCCACTCTCCCGCCCGCTGCTTATACCGCAATCCTGAGTGGCAAGAATGGAACCTCCGGCATCGGTATGCTCGAAATGTTTGACCTGGATCCTGCGTCCGACTCCGCGCTGGCCAACATCAGCACGCGCGGCTTCGTGCAAACCGGCAGCAATGTCATGATCGGCGGCTTTATCCTCGGTAACGGCACGGCCAGCGAAAAGGTGCTCATCCGCGCCCTTGGCCCCTCGATTCTCGGAATTACCGACCTTCTGGCCGATCCAATGCTCAACCTTTACGATGGCAATGGCACACTCTTGGTGAGCAACGACAATTGGCAGGACGACGCGCTCCAGGCGGCAGCTATCGCCGCGACTGGGATTCCTCCGCAGAACGACTTGGAGTCAGCCATTGTTGCAACCCTGCCCCCAGGTGCCTATACCGCGATTGTGTCGGGCAAAGACAACGGGACTGGGGTAGCACTGGCCGAAGTCTATCATCTCCAATAACGAATTGGGGATCTGATTATTTAGCGAGCGTGCGTCCGCTCTCATGCGGAGCCGTCACGAGAAGCTTGTTCGCGTTCTTTGCTACGACTCAGTTACCCCAGTTAACGCGCCAGGGCAATGTCAACGCTTTCTCGTTGGGGTGGCGTTGAATCCAATGGCCGGGATGTTCCCATCCGGCTGCAGGACGGCCGCGTTGGCTCCGCCTTGGCATCCCGGTGCGAACGCCGATAGAAGTCATTCGTCGAGTTTGTCGCCAGCGTGAAGTTGCCGAGCGTCGCCGATTTTGCTCCTGATGTGGCCAAAAATTGAGCGAATGAAACGCCGTTCACTGAGATGGTAAACACGGTTCTCGGGCGTGCGATTTTTCCCCGCTCTATTTCTCCCATGGATGCAATCGTACGCGAGGCCCACTTGCTTTCACAAGAGGTTTCCTTCTAGGTGCCGATCCCATGCGTTGCTGGATTGATGGCTTGGCGGCGGAATTCCGCAGACCGCATTTGTAAATAAAATTGTTTGGGCCTTCATCGGTTTGGAATGGATGGGGTAGGGTGAGCTGGCACACCCCCTCCCCCCGCCACGCCTCCCGGAAGATTGATTTGGATCCTCAGCCTGGTTGATTGCTTCTTTAGGCGGAGCCGTCCAGCCCGCCGACGGCGCCCGGCATAATTACCGTCGCGTAGTGCCGTTTCTCGATCAGGGTCCCGGCTCGATCGAACCGGCGCAGCACCGCGCCATCCTTTTGCGCAAGAAAGCCAACCAGGAGGATCGCCCGCGTTTCCGGGTCCTGTTCCAGGAAGAGCATCGGCGCTTCCAGTTTCCCACCGCGCAGCTCGAATCCCTTTCGTTAGGCCGCAGCTCGAAGAAATTCGTCATATCGCGCTTTTCACCCGTTGCACCGTCGAAACACCCTTGCCGGCGATCTTCGCCGCATTGCGCACCGATTGGCCGGATTTCAACAGCTTCACGATGTCGCGATGCTTCCGAAGAAACTCTGCCGGCGCGACCGTCGTTCCGGCCGGTCGGCCAAGCTTCTGGCCGCGGCGCCGAGCTTCGGCAAGGCCAGAGTTGATCCGCGCTTTCAGAACTTCGAGCTCACTGCGCGCCATCTCTGCGAGAAGCGCGAGCATGATGCCGGCGGCGGGGTTGCGCTTGCCGCTCGGCAGCAGCGTCTCGATGCCCTGAGCGTGCCAGTAGAGCGAGACGCCGTGATGCTCGAGGGTTTCAACAAACTTGTGCGTGACGCTGTTGCGCCGCGCCAGGCGCGAGATTTCATGAACGAGGACCTTCCGGATCTGCCCGGCCATAGCCAGCTCCTCGACGCGCCTTAGTCCGGCGCGCTCATCATCGGACGCAGAGCCGGAGATCGTTTCCTTGCAGACCTCAACGATCAGGTAACCCTTGCTTTTTGCATACTGCGTCAGCTCGCTGACCTGGCGATTTGTTTCCTGCTTCGAAGTGGAGATGCGAACGAGGATCGCGACGGGAATGACGGATGATTTCGACATGCCGCCAGATTAACATGTGTATTCAAACAATCAAATGAATTCTTGAATACAGTGATCCGGGACGAATAAAAATTTGTTTTCACTGGCCCGCGTCCGCCATTTTCTGGAGAACGATTATTTGAATACAGTCTCTGAAGTCTTGGCCGAGAGACTCACGCCCCGATCTCGAACGTCGTTCAGAATGCCAACGATTTCCTCGACCTGCGGCTCGGGAAACAGCCCGTCCGGGCCGCGCTGACTCACGTCGGTGTAGGGATAATTAGCAGTGGTCTCAGGTGCAACGGCAATAGCTTGCCAGCCTTCAATGCTATTCTGTCTTCGTCGCCCCAGCGTTTCATTCGCGCAGAATGCTGTTGCCTGGTCTCGGGTAAGTTCGACCCGGTGTCCGAGTTGTTCTCGCCGGTGAGGTTGGTCGGTTGAGGCCCTTTTGTTGGGTGAGTCAGGGGATCAAGTGAGCCTCCCGGCGGTGTGTCACTCGGCGCCTTGCCATCATGCTGTCTCATTGTTGCGGTGCCCGAAGCTCTCATTTTCGGTTTTAGTTGCTGGATGTCGACAACTAATCCCCACAGATGCAAAATTTTATTCCTCTGCTGCATTCGTTAGGCACTGATTCTGACGAAGACGCTGGAGCACCTCGCCACGAGCGCCGTCAGGGAGGTCAAGAATGCTGTTGGGAAGCTCGACATCGTCACCCCAGAGGGATCGCGCAGCGGGGTGCCACCACTCCGGCGACTCGTCGAATGTCTCATACTCGCGCTTCCATTCCTTCTGCTGATCAAAGCCAAGATCGCTAAACATCCTCGGCAATCGGCATTGCGGGCCGTATTTCCAACGGAAGAATTCCCGCCAAAGCGCCGGGTCTTTTTTTTGCAAACTTTCCGGGTCCGCCCCGATCTTTTTTCGATACGCTGCCGCGCGGGTCACCTCGTCGCTCCAGTTTTGCATCAGCGACCCTTCGCTCTGCCGACGAACCTTCAGCGCGTGCTCGGTGTCGTCGTTCGGGAGTCGATGAAACCAGGCCACGAGCTGGATCTCGCGCGACGGAATCGGCAACTGCCGGCCGAGCCCTTCCATCGCGTCGTGACTCCACGGCCGGGCTGGGCCTTTCCCTTTCAGGATGAGTTTGCAGATGAGCTTCTTAGCTTCTTCGGCGTT
>JBDTCM010000379.1:0-5409 GCA_039923575.1 Chthoniobacterales bacterium | reverse complement strand
GCCAAGATCCCTTGTCAGGTCCTTAACCAGCCCGCGCTGATCGTTATCGGCCAGCCAATCCTCCAGATAATGCAACCGCGAAAGATAGCCGCCGGTGCACTGGCCGCCGCGATAACGATCGAGCTCGATGTAATGCAAAAGCCGCTGAGGCGTCCACTGGCTCGAGGGCTCATCGAGCATCCGGGCAAAGCCAAGCGCGACCTCGAAGAACGTCCAGCAATCCATCCCATTGAAATTCACGGAGGGCGCTTCGATGTGATTGTCGATCTCAAGCGTATACGATTTGTAGCGCGTCCCAACCATGGCGGCGCCGACCGCCGCGGTCCTTTGACCGATGGGGAGCGACTTCCAATGATTCGCTTCCGCTTGCTGCACGAGGCGCTCGAACTTATCGCGACCCTGAAAGACGGTGCTGAAAGGCAGGGAAGCAGCGCTCGTTAGGCCGGCGGTTCCGAGCAGGGAAACGAGCGTGATAAAAAAAATTGGGCGCACGCGCATGTCCAAAACGTTTGGGAGAAAGCAGCGCGACGCAAGACCTGCGGCCGCTATTTCGCCGGGACCGGCGCCGGCACGAGCAGCACCGGGCGCTCGCCAGCCTTCAAAATGCCTTCGGTCACGCTGCCGACGAGGAGGTTATAAACCGAGCCGTGCCCGTGCGAACCCATCACGATAAGGTCGGCCGAAATCTCGGTCGCAGTTTGCAGGACCTCCTCTACCACCGACCCATCGCGTTCATGGGCAAAGGCCCGCAACCCGCTCCGGGTCAGCTCCTCACGCAGGGCGTCGAGCTGGCTCTTCTTTCCATTGCGAGGCGGATCCTGCGGCACACACCCGGCCACCCCGGCGGGCAGACCTCCCGCCATTCCCATCTCCGGCATGCCGATGCCCGGGTAGCCAATCGTCGCCGCCGGGAAAACGGGGACGGCCGCGACCTCGCGCACGTGCACGAGATGCAACTCGGCCTCGAAGGCGCGTGCCATCTGGCTGGCCAGTGTCAGCACGCCTTCCATCGCGGGCGAGAAATCAACGGGAACGAGAATTCTCTTCATAGGTTGCTCCGGGTCAGCGCCAGAATGGGGGAACGCGTCTCTACGGTCAAGTGCCTGACAAATCAGACCCGCGCCGTTAGCGTGCCGCGTGGACGACCTCTTTACCGAGGCAGTGACGGAGCCCTCGACCGATCCTTCCGCGCCGCTCGCCAGCCGAATGCGACCGCGCTCGCTGGAAGAGTTCGTCGGGCAGGAACACATCCTCGCACCGGGCAAGCTCCTGCGCCGCGCGATCGAGGCGGACCGGCTCCCGTCGGTCATCCTCTCGGGCCCGCCCGGCACGGGAAAAACGACTCTGGCCCAGATCATCGCCGCGATGACGAAGGCGAAATTCGAGCGGTTAAGCGGCGTCGAAAGCAACGTAGCCGAGATGCGCAAAGTGGTCGCGGCGGCGACGCAGCGGCGGCGCATTTCCGGACAGAAGACGATCCTGTTCGTGGATGAAATCCATCATTTCAACAAGGGACAGCAGGACATTCTCCTGCCCGACGTAGAGAGCGGCAACCTGCGCCTGATCGGCGCCACGACCTACAATCCGTTTTTCTACGTCAACAGCGCGCTCGTCTCGCGCTCCCAGGTTTTCCAGCTCGAGTCGTTAGGCGTGGAGGAGCTGGAGCAGTTGATCGACCGGGCGCTGCGGGACGAGGAACGCGGGCTGGGAAGTTATCGGGTCAAGATGGACGCGGCCGCGAAACGTCACCTCGCCAAGCTTAGCGACGGCGACGCGCGCAAATGTTTGAACGCCCTTGAGATTGGCGTGCGCACGACTCCGCCTAACGACCAGACACTTATCCACTTTACCCTCCCGGTGGCGGAGGAGAGCATCCAGACCAAGGCGGTCGTCTACGATCAGGCGGGCGACGCGCATTACGACACGATCAGCGCCTTCATCAAAAGCATGCGCGCTTCCGATGAGAAAAACGCCATCTACTGGCTGGCCAAGATGCTGCACGCCGGGGAAGACTTTCGCTTCATTGCCCGGCGGATCGTCATTTTCGCGAGCGAAGATGTCGGCCTGGCCGATGCGCAAGCCTTGCCGCTCGCGCTTGCGACCCAGCAGGCGGTCGAGTTTGTCGGGATGCCGGAAGCGCGCATCCCCCTCGCCCACGCCACCGTCTACATGTGCCGCGCGCCGAAGAATCGCGAAGCTTACGAATCGTTAGGCGCGGCGACCGAAGAAATCGAGGCGGAGCGAACGAAGCGCGTCCCGGAGAAGTTGAAGACCAAACACTTCCCGGTGAACCCGCAGCAGTAGCCGGCGGCCTAGGCCGCCTTTTTGCGCGACGCAGCCTTGGTCGGGAAAGCAACCACGGTCGCCGCTTCTTCCAACGGCGGCGCGACAATCGCCTCGAAGGAAAGCTTTCCCTCGATGACTTCCGTCAGGGCGACGTCGGCCAAGCCGGTGCCGGGCGCACAGGCCACGAGCGGACGGTGACCAAAGGCGAGCTGGCGGACGCGCTGGGAGATGACGTTGACCAGCATTTTCTGGTCGAGGATGACTTCGTTGGCGGCTTTGATGAGATGAGCTTTCATAGATAAAGAACCACGGCGTCAGCAGCTAACGGGGATTGAGAGCCGGAGATAGCTCGCAGGAATTCGCAGCAGAAAAACGTGGCCCCAATGTCGTTCGCCCCGGTCAAAACACAACCGGAATGTCGAACCGCCGTTTCTCCTACAGCCGCCAGAGCATGGCGACGAGCAGATCGACCGCGAGCAGCCAGACCAGGATCCCCTGCCAGAGCGCACAGGTTGCGCGGCGCCCAGTGATCGGCCACCACCTCCGGATCGCGATCGAAGAGAGGCTTCCGAATGCGGAAGATGTGGACACCCGCCCAGAGGACCAGAACCAGGCAGATGCTGAACACAATCCGCAAGGCCAGGACCGAATCGCCATGGGCGTGGACAACGGCAAAAATCGTTTCGCTCACCGGGAAGATCGTGCGTTGCTCTCCGCCTCGCGCGCCTCCACCCGAAGCTGGCGGAGTGGTTTCGCTCCACCTATGGCCGGTTCACCGACGCGCAATTGCGCTGTTGATCGCGGGCGACCTGGCGCAGGCCTGGGGCCGAGAGGATGCGGGGCGGCTGGTGAGCTGGCCTCTGACCACCCGTATCGGCCGGACTTGATTGTTCGTTTTCCCGGAAAAAATAAAGAGGGCGGACCTTGCGATCCGCCCTCCCTCTCCGTCGAGCAAGGCCTCTCCCTAGCTCTTGCTCTGCGAAACTACTTCGTTCAGCTTGAAGATCGGCAGGAACATCGCGATCACGATGCCGCCCACGATCACCCCAAGGAACACAATCAGGAGCGGCTCGATCAAGGACGTCATCGCGTCGAGCATCGCTTCGATTTCTTCGTCCCAAAAATCCGCCATCTTCTCGAGCATCGTGTCGATGCGGCCGGTCGATTCGCCGGCCGCGACCATCCGCAGCATCATCGGCGGGAAAATTTTCTTCTTCGAGAGTGCGACCGAAAGGTTGTCGCCTTTTTCCACATCGGCGCTGACGCCATTGACGCTCTCTTCGACCACATGGTTACCGGAGGAACCGCCCACGATTTCTAGCACTTCGAGGATCGGCACACCGCTGCGGATGAGCTGGGCGAAGGTGCGGGCGAAGCGCGACATGCAGATCTTATGCACGAGCGGCCCGAAGACGGGCAGCTTCAGCTTCCAGCGATCGCTCAACTGGCGACCGCGGGTGGAGCGGAGGAAGGCGCGGCTGCCGAAGATGGCGCCGCCGATGCCGATAATCATGAAATACCAGTTCGCCCGGATGAAGTCGCTCAGGTCGATCAGGAATTGCGTCGGAGCGGGCAACTTGGCGCCGAAATCCTTGAAGATCTCGCCGAAGACCGGGACGACTCGAACAATCAGGAAAGTGGTGATCAAAAAGGCAATGCTGATGACGATGACCGGATAGGTCATGGCCGATTTGATTTTCTTGCGCAAACGGGCGCTGGCCTCGAGGAAGCCGGCCAACCGGTCGAGAATTTCCGAGAGCAGACCGCCCGCTTCACCGGCTTTCACCATGCTGACGAAGAGGCGGTTGAAAACGCGCGGATGTTTCGCGATCGCTTCGTTAAACGTCTCGCCGCCCTGGACGCGGGCGGTGACGTCGCTGATGACGTTGCGCAGGTTCTTCTGGCGTTTCGGGTCGCACTGCTCGTAGAGCGCGGTCATCGCCTGGACGAGCGAGATGCCGGCCTCGATCATGGTCGCGAGCTGCCGTGTGAACAAGACAAGGTCGGTCTCTTTGACCGTCCAGACTTTGTTCTTTTGGCGGCTGGCGGCAGCCTTTTGTTGCAACGAGAGGACCATGAGCCCGCGGCTCATGAGACTGGTTACCGCATTGTCCTCATTGAGGGCATCTTGGATACCGTTTACGATATTGCCCGCACCATCGCGAGCTTGATAGGAGAAGGTCATCATATGGTTATTCTAGTGAATGTAGTCCATTATAGCAGCTATGATGCCAACCCGTTTTCGTCCTAGATTTTATTTGTTATGATTGAAGCGACTGACCTCTCCACCTTGAGCGATTTCCTCTGGCTTTGGCAGGCCTACGATCCCGCCGTCAAATCCGATCTCTTTGCGAGCGCCGTGAAGAATGTCGCCGGCCTCTTCCTCATCGATCCGATTCCGCTCGCCCCAGCCCCTCTCGCCGAGCTGATGGCGCACGGGCAGGTGGCCGGCGTGCTCGTGACCAATTCCAATCATTCGCGAGCAGCCGCCGCCTTCGCCGGGCGGTCGGGCGCGACCGTTTTTGCCGCGGAACCGGTCAGCGCCGAACTCGGAGAAGGCAAGATTCAGGTCATCGCCGGGGGCGAAATCACGACCGGTGTGACTGGGATCCCTCTGGAAGGCGCGGCCCCGGGCGAGATCGCTTTCCATTTTGCCGACCAAGGCGGCACGCTCGTGATCGGGGATGCGTTGATCAATTTCGAGCCGTATGGGTTCACCCTCTTGCCTGCCAAATATTGTTCCAATCAAAAGCAGATGCGTCGCTCTCTCCGGCAGCTGCTCGATTGGCCCTTCGAACGTCTGCTCTTCGCCCACGGCTCACCGATTCTCTCCGCCGCCCGGGGACGGCTCGAGACCATGCTGCGATGAAAGATGGAAGAATTGCCAGCGAAAGCGGGCTGACGCGATTCCTGCGCCTGATCCGGTTCTCGCACACGATCTTCGCCCTGCCCTTCGCGCTCGGAGCGCTCCTCGTCGCGACCCATGGCCGGCCGTCGGGGCGGCTGCTCGCGCTCGTCCTGCTTTGTATGGTCTGCGCCCGGACCGCCGCGATGCTTTTTAACCGCATCGTCGACTGGTCGCTCGACCAACGGAATCCGCGCACGGCGAGCCGGCATGAGCTG
>JBDTCM010000378.1:0-3940 GCA_039923575.1 Chthoniobacterales bacterium | reverse complement strand
GGTGGTGAAAAATGCCGCGCGTCGCCTCACTGAGCGCAATGAGGCTTTCACGATCTGCGATCAACCGATGACGTGGAATATGGTGCACTTTGATGTGCAGTTGATCGGCGGCATCGTCCTGCACCGCGGTCGCATCGCGGAAATGGCCACGGGCGAAGGCAAGACGCTCGTCGCCACGCTTCCGCTTTATCTCAACGCTCTTGCCGGGCGCGGCGCGCATCTCGTGACGGTGAACGATTATCTCGCCCGCCGCGATGCGGAATGGATGGGCCAGCTTTACACTTTCCTTGGCCTGACGACGGGCGTGATCCAGCACGATCAGCCGCCCGATCTCCGCCGCGAACAATACACCGCCGACATCACATACGGCACCAACTCCGAGTTCGGTTTCGATTACCTGCGCGACAACGGCATGGCCACCACCCGCGAGCAACAGGTGCAGCGCGGTTATCATTTCGCGATCGTCGATGAAGTTGACTCGATCCTGATCGACGAAGCGCGCACGCCGCTCATCATCAGCGGCCCGGCCACGGTCTCGACTCATCAATACGATCGGCTCAAGCCGTTGGTCGACCAGTTGGTGAAAAAGCAGAACATGCTTTGCAACCGTCTCGCGAGCGAGGCGAAGGAAGCCTTCGACAAAAACGAAATCGAAGACGGTGGCCGTCTCATGTTCAAAGTGAAACTCGGCCAGCCGCGCAACAAGCAGCTCCTCCGCATGATGGAGGACCCGGAAAAGCGCAAGGCGATCGACAAGGCCGAGCTCTCTTTTTACCAGGACACCCGCAAGGAAGAACTCTTCGCCCTCAAGGAAGAACTCTTCTACACCATGGACGAGAAATCGCACGAAGCCGATCTCTCCGAGCAGGGCCGCGCGTTTCTCAATCCGGATGATCCAGATTCCTTCGTCCTCCCGGATTTGATCAGCGAATTCACCGAGATCGATCTCAACCACGACCTCGCCGACGAGGAGAAGGATCGGCTCAAGACCGAGCGGCAGGAACATTGCGACAAGCAGGCCGAGCAGATTCACAACATCTCGCAGCTGCTCCGCGCCTACTGCCTTTTCGAAAAGACGTCGCCTACGTCGTCGAGGAAAACAAAGTCGTCATCGTCGACGAATACACCGGCCGCAAAATGCCGGGCCGCCGTTGGAGCGATGGCCTGCACCAGGCCGTTGAAGCCAAGGAAGGCGTCCAGATCGATCGCGAAACCCAGACCCTCGCCACGATCACGATCCAGAATTACTTCCGTCTCTACGACAAGCTCGCCGGCATGACCGGCACGGCCGAAACCGAAGCGAACGAATTCCACGACATCTACAAACTGGATGTCGCCGTCATCCCGACCAATCGCCCGGTCGCGCGCGCCGACGCCAACGACCGCATCTACAAGACGCGCCGTGAGAAATACAACGCCGTCATCAACGAAATCCGCGAGCGACATGCCGCCTCGCAGCCGGTCCTCGTCGGCACGGTCAGTGTGGAAGCTTCCGAGTTGCTCAGCCGGATGTTGAAGCGCGAAAAAATTCCGCACAACGTCCTGAACGCGAAATATCACATGCAGGAAGCCGAGATCGTGAGTCGCGCCGGGCAGGCCGGCACCGTCACCATCTCGACCAACATGGCCGGCCGCGGCACGGACATTAAACTCGGCCCCGGCGTGCCGGGGAAAGGCGGCCTCTACGTCATCGGCACCGAGCGCCACGAATCGCGCCGCATCGATCGCCAGTTGCGCGGCCGTTGCGCGCGCCAGGGCGACCCGGGCGCGACGCGTTTCTACGTCAGCTTCGAGGACGACCTCATGCGTAACTTCGGCGCGGCCGATCGTATGACGAAAATCATGGAGCGCTTCGGCCTCGAAGAAGGCCAGGAGCTCGAACACCGCTGGCTCAACCGCTCGGTCGAGACCGCGCAAAAACGTGTCGAGCAACGCAACTACCTCGCGCGTAAACGCACCCTCGATTTCGACGACGTCATGAACAACCAGCGCGAGGTGGTTTACACCTACCGCAACGAAGTCATCGATACCGAGGACCCGCATAAGCTCGTCTACGAAGTGATCGACGAAGCGGTCCCGGCCAAGGTGCGCGAATACCTTGGCACCGGCGCGCCCAGTGAAGAACCGAATCACGCCGGCCTCCTCCATTGGGTTAACACCACTTTTCCGCTCGGCCTAACGAGCGAGAAAGCGCAATTCGAAACCCGCTCGCCGGACGAAAACGCGCAGTTCCTGATCGCGAAAATCAAGGAATCCTACGAGCGCAAGTCGAGCCACGAGGAGCCGACCGCGGTCAAGAGCCTCGAGCGATACATCATCCTGAACGCGATCGATCGCCTCTGGCAGGAGCATCTTTACGCGATGGACGCGCTCCGCGAAGGCGTCTACCTGCGCGGCTACGCGCAGAAGGATCCGCTCGTCGAATACAAGACGGAAGCCTACGAGATGTTCGTCGACCTCATGGCGAACATCAAAAACGAAGTGTTGAGCAACCTCTTCCGCAGCACCTCCAACCTGCAGGCCTTCGAGAAGTTCCTTTCCACTCTCCCGCAATTCCTCATGCGCGAGCAGGCCCCGGCCGGAGCGGGCCCCGTGCCCGGACGCCGTTCCGAGCGCATCGGCGCCCCGGTGAGCGACAACGGTGACGCGAATGGCGAGAGCGAAGTCAAACTCGAACTCGCCCCCGTTCGGCGCGAAATGCCGAAGGTGGGCCGGAACGAACCGTGCCCGTGCGGCAGCGGCAAGAAATACAAGAATTGCTGCGGCCGTCTCGCCTAACGAGCGACTTGGTCTGCTTTTTCCGGGTTTGTTAGGATGGAGAAACGCAAAATCGGTTCGCTCGAGGTTTCCGTCGCCGGCCTCGGCTGCATTGATTTCGGCTGGCGGATTGACGCGAACGAGACCGTCAAGGTGGTCACCGCCGCACTCGACGCCGGGATTAATTTTTTCGACACCGCCGACATTTATGGCAACGGCCAGAGCGAAGAATTCCTTGGTCGCGCGCTCGGCCGGCGGCGCGAAGATGTTTTCATCGCGACCAAGTTCGGCCTCGACATGGGGGACGAACGCAAAGGCGCCCAGCCAGCCTATGTGCAGGAAGCCGCGGAGGCCAGCCTGCGGCGCCTCGGCACCGATCGAATCGATCTCTATCAACTCCATCGCCCCGACCCGGCGACGCCGATCGCCGACACCCTTGGCGCACTGCAAGAACTCGTTAGGCAAGGGAAAGTGCGCGAGATTGGCTGCTCCAATTTCTCCGTCGAACAAATCCGTGAGGCCGCCGCGGCAGCGCCAACCGGTGCGAACTTCGTCAGCGTCCAGAACGAGCTTAGCCTGATTCAGCGCGAGGCGGCAGGGGATGTCGTGCCGGAATGCGCCACGAGCGGGCTCGCCTTCCTGCCCTATTTTCCGCTCGCGAGCGGGTTGCTCACAGGAAAATATCGACGCGGCCTGAAGCCGCCGGTCGAAACCCGGGCGAGCAATCAGTGGGGGCCGCAGGTATTCACCGACAAGAATCTGAAGCTGGTCGAGAAACTGATCGTCTTTGCGCAATCGCGAAACCATACCCTGCTCGATCTCGCGCTCGCCTGGTTGCTCGCGCAGCCACCGGTGGCATCGGTCATCGCTGGCGCGAGAAGAGCGGATCAGATTCGGGACAATGTCGCGGCGATCGGCTGGCAATTGACCTCCGCCGATCTCTTCGAGATCGAAGATATTCTCGCCTAACGAAGGAGCAATTAGGGCAGCTCGTAGGTCGTGATCTCAAGGCGAAGATCGTTCAGATCGCGAAAATAAATCGAATACGCGATGCCGTGGTCTTCGAAATCGAATTCGATTGCGCGCTTCTTTAGTTCTCCCTGTGCCCTGACGAATTCGGCGCGATCAGCGCGCAGCGCCAGATGCAGGAACGGACCGTCCTGTTTTCCGGCGCTCGTTGCTT
>JBDTCM010000377.1:0-4052 GCA_039923575.1 Chthoniobacterales bacterium | reverse complement strand
AGACCCTCAAACGCAAAGCCTATGGCTATCGCGATCAGACCTTCTTCATTCTCAAACTCTATAGCCTGCACGAATCAAAGTTCATTCTAACTGGCTCTTAGTTGACACAAACTTTCCGGATGAGCCGTTCTTTCGTCTGCTCGACGACGGTGGAAGCATTGAGTACTTCAAAGCCGACGATCCCATCGTCGTATCCGAAGTCGGCAATAACTCCGGGGCGGATTTCATCGCTTTCTTTCACGCGCGCTTCGCGCAGCGTGATGCTGAGTGTATCAGTCTCTCGGTCGTACTCGACTCTCATCGGGTTTGACTGCAAGATCCTGCTAGTCTCTAAACGCCTAGCTCGCTTTTCAACTCCTCAAGCGAAATGGTCGGGGCGTCAGCTTCTACGCGAACCGCGTCGCGCAAATCCGTCAGATCCTGCGCGTCAGCGAGCAATCTTTGCAAGGCAACAAATTCGTCATACGGCAGGATAACGAATTCACTCTTCCCATTCTTTTTCAGAACCTCTGGATGCAATTCAAACATAAACGCAAAAACTAGCGATAAGCCTCGCGGCGGTGCACCACACGATAGACGACGATCGTCCCGCCTTCAATTTGGAACAAGACGCGGTGGTCGCCGACCCGGAGTCGGTATTCTGGCGTAGAATTCGTCAGTTTCTTCACGTCTCCGGCGATGTCGTCGGTCAGGTGTTCTATCTTCTCAAGAATACGGCGCAGGTTTTCGGAAGAGAGCGCCTTCAAGTCTTTTCGAGCACGAGGTTTGAAGGCCAGCGTGTAATTGGGCATCTTCTCGCCCTTCTAGAGGGGCGGTCTTCGCTTGGCAAGAGCGAAGAAAGTACGAAGGCGGAAGGCTCGCGTAAAAGGCGAGAGCGCCCACGCGATTTGATCTGCATCGGATGGCGAGACGGTTATTGGGGAGCCTCGCGAGCGAGGCGGTTATTTGTTAATCGCTGTTCGTTATTGGGGGAAGCTGGAAAACGCGGATTGCGGAATGCGGAACGCGGAATGCCGACCTCTGACCTCTGACGTCTGACCTCTGACGTCGGGTCGTTACTGCTGCTCGCCGTAAGGCGGCGATTGTTCTCGCACGGTCGCGGTGTTCCGAGCGCGGGTCGCACGAATCGCGACGGCGCGTTCGCGCATTGCGTCGAGCAGACGCAGCTTCTCCGCAATGGGAGCGGACGTGAGGCGCTCGTGCAGGGCACGCTTGCTTTGCCAGATGCGCTCGAAATCAAAATTACTCATCCGAGAAACTGTCGCAGGAATCGCTGCCACCGATCAACCAGATTGTGCCGGGTCAGGATCGCATCAAAGGTTGCTTCATCGAGAACGCCGGCCTCGCTGAACTGCAGCAAGCGGGCTTTGTCTTTTGCCCGGCCTGTCTGGAGAGCGATCGCGGCCAGGTACTCGGCCGTGAAAACACGGACGGGTGTTCCCGCGACGTCTGTCGCCACTGCGTTTCGTAATGCTTCCTCTACCAGCGGACTGGAGGGTGGGAGAAACTGGACGGGCCAGCCACTGATGACGACATATTCGCCCTCCAGGGTGCAGCCGCGGGCGCGGAGGTACTCAAAGATCGGATCGAGCGTGACTATGCGCGAGCCGGGGCCGGCGTGAAGTTCGACGAAGACATCCACGTCGAGGGTCGAGATTGGTTCAAGATAAAACGTAGCGCCCACGGCTCCACCGATGGCGTAGCAATCGATGATGCCATCGGACTGCATCTGATTCATGATCTGAAGAACTTCTGCGATCTTCATGCAGCAAGATTGAGGGCGAGTTGCTCCACCGCAAGTGCGAGCGTCGTCTAGTTGCGGTTACTGCTGCTCGCCGGGAGGTCGTCCATGTCGCCGAAGGCTACGCGACCAGGAGTCTCCCCCGTGGTTGTGGGATCCTGGCGCCATCGGCACCCGCCGTTTCAATCCACAGCTGACGGCGGAAAACTGACAGCGGACAGCGGACAACTGAGAGGTCGGAGATCGGAGATCGGAAGAAGTAATGGAGCGATAGGGGAGAGCGAATCCGAAAGCTGACAGCGGAAAACTGAAATGAGGAGCCGCAGTCTAAGCTGCGAGTCGTTTCAAGACCGCGCATCAATTCAAGGTGCTGTAGAACTCAATCGTGTATCCAAGGACCATGGCAAGGACACAGACGCCGGCCACCCATTGAATCCAGCGGCGGCGCGACAGCAGCGCGAATACGGTTGGGATCAGCATCGGCAGGACGGTTAGATTTTGCCTGAAGAATAACGCGATATTCCCTGTCTTCAGATAATCGAGATTGAAGAACAACGACAAAACGAAGGTGGCCAGGAGAGCACCATAGAAATAAGGTCGCTGGCGCCAGAAAAACTCTTCCAGGTCGATTGCGCCTTCATCGGATGCCTTGGGCCCGACCAGGGCACAGATCAGAAAGACGGAGACTGCAACCGCGAACCCGATGGCGATCGAGGCGAGATCCCAGGTCTTGATCAGATGAAAATCCCAGCGCGAGTAACCCCGAAAAACGCACGCGGTCACGCGCCACGATCAGTTCGGCGATGCGCGCGAGCAGGTGGGTGAGCGCCAAAGCATAGACGAATGACCAAAGCGCTGTGACGTGTTCAAAGGCTGTCATCCGAGTCGATGTGAAGCACGGCGCGGTTCCAGCGACGAGGAAGTTGCGGGCATGATTGCCTGCCGTCTTCTTTCGGCGAGCCTGTCTTATCAATTAGAACGCGCGCTGTTCCCGGCGACCGACACGATGACCTGTTTGGTATGACGGCACGCGCAAGACGTGATACGAGTTAGCGCAGCCATGGAAGAATCTGAGGTCCCGCTAGAGGACGTGCACGAACACATCGCGCACGGTGCGCACATCAGCACGGAGAAATGGGTCTCCCTGGTGGCCTTGAGCACGGCCATCCTTGCCGCGTTGGCCGCGGTCACCGCTCTGCTCGCCGGCGACCATGCCAACGAAGCGATGATCAATCAGATCGAAGCCTCGGATCAATGGAATTTCTACCAGGCGAAGGGAATCAAGGCTGAATTGTTAAGGACGCGTCTGGAGATGACGGCGCCGCAATCCACCGCAGAGCGAGGCGCCGCACAGGCCAAACTCGCGGGGTACACCAGCCAGCAGACAGAGATTAAGAAAGAGGCGGAAGCTTTGCAGGGGAAGGCGAGAGAGCACTTGAGTAAACACGTCATCCTCGCCCGCGGCGTGACCATGTTTCAAATCGCGATTGCGATCGCGGCCATCTCGATCCTGACCAAGCGCCGCCTTTTTTGGGTCGCGAGCCTGCTACTGGGCGTTGCCGGTGTGCTCTTTCTCGGGTGGGCGCTCCTCGGGGTGCATGGGGGGTAGGCGGAAGGAAGTAGAAAGAACCTTGGAAATCGGAAAGCTGACCGCGCAAAACGCCTGCACCGCCACGCGGTTGACTGCCGGGAGAGGCGCTTTGTCGAAATGTCTCGACTCGGGGTTGGCCGGCCTTACGGTCGCCACGAAACGGCCTCGTAAACAGCGGGCCGCTAACTAGAAAAACAAGACAAAACAATATGAAAAAATATCTTAGCGGTGCCGCAATGGCAGCTCTCGTCACGGCATGGGCCAGCCCGGTCCAGTCGGAAATTCCTTATACCGAAGGTTCCGTTTGGCAGGTGACCATGGTGCATACGAAGCCGGGCATGTCGGACGATTACCTCAAGGGTCTGCAGAAGAATCTCAAGGTAGCCTTGGAGGAACAGATGAAGCAGGGATTGATCGTGAGTTATAAGATCCTTCTGGGACAAGCCGCGACCCCGGGCGATTTTGATATCATCAATCTGGTCGAATACAAAAACATGGCCGCGCTCGATGGTCTGCGGGAAAAGACCGAGCCGATCGCGACGAAGCTGATCGGGAGCGACGATCAGCAGCGCCAGGCGGCGATGAAGCGGGCGGAGATTCGCGAGATCGTGGGGACGAAGTTCATGCGTGAGATCACGTTGAATTAACTTTCGCGTTTGAACCGAGCGCGTCGCGATCTGGAATCGCGGCGCGCCTTCCCCTTGCAGCCCGAGGGTGAGC
>JBDTCM010000376.1:0-10491 GCA_039923575.1 Chthoniobacterales bacterium | reverse complement strand
GCCAAGCGGCTGGTGATTGATTCGCTGGTGGGCTTTGAGATGGCGCTCGCGCCCGGTTTCCGGGAGGACTTTCGTGAATCGCTCTATCGCATGATCGCGGCGTTAACCGGAGCAGGGGTGACGATCTTCACCACGGTCGAGATCGAGGACACCTTTACCGCGATGCAGTTCAGCCACTACACGATTTCGTTCCTGACCGATGACATTATCCGGCTGCGTTATGTGGAGATCGATGGCCAGCTTCGCAAAGTCGTGGTCGTGATCAAAATGCGCGGCGGCAACCACAGCAAAGACATCCGCGAATATGTCATTACCGACGAAGGCGTGGTCGTGATCGGCCCGCGCCAGACGGATTATGCGCGCTTGACCACCGGGCTGCCGGAACGAATCGGCCAGCTCAAAGAGAAGGCCCCGGAGCCGAAAACCAAAGGGGCGAAGTGAATTTACGGGGGCGACACTATTTATTATAGATGGGGCGCGCACGCGAGACGCGCGGGCTCGGCTCCCTTCAATCCCGTTTGAATGAAAAAGAATTCTAAACTCACGGCCCGGGAAATAAAAAAAGAAACCGCCGGCCTATCGCTTGATCCAGAGCGCGCGCGCTTGCAGGAGCAAACGACCGCGATGAACGAGCAGTTGATCGTCTCGTCCATGCATCAGCATGAGCTGACGGAAGTGGCGGGAAAGCTTAATAAGCAACTGCAGACGGAAATCACCGAGCGCAGGAAAACGGAAGAAGCCTTGCGTAAATCGGAAGGAAAATACCGAACCCTCTTCGACTCGATTGATGAAGGCTTTTGCATCATCGAGAAGGTGAAAGGCGAAGCAGACGAGCCGTTGGATTTCCGCTACGTCGAAGCCAACCCAGCCTTCGCGGTGCAATCTGGCGTACGCGGCGTGGTCGGGAAAACCATCCGGCAAATGTTCCCGGGCATCACGGAGGAATGGTATGAAACTTACGACGCCATTCTCAGAACCGGCGAGCCGATCCGGTTTGAGCGCAGACTCGCTACCCAGGGGCGCATGTTGGAACTCTACGCCTTTCGGATTGAAGACGACACCCATCGTCGCGTCGCGGTTATCTTCAAAGACATCACCAAGCGCAAGCAGGCGGAGGAAGCTTTGCGCGCGAGCGCCGACCGCTTCCGCTTCCTGGCCGAGTCGATGCCGCAGAAAATCTTCACCGCCAAACCGAATGGCGACCTCGATTATTTCAACCGGCAGTGGACCGAGTTCACGGGCCTGACCTTCGAGCAGATTCGCGATTGGGGCTGGCTGCAATTCATTCATCCCGAGGACGTGGCGGAAAACATCCGGCGCTGGCAGGATTCCATCGACACCCGCGAGCCATTTTATATGGAGCATCGCGTTCTGCGGATCGACGGCGAATACCGCTGGCACGTCAGCCGCGCCGTTCCGATGCTCGATGCCGAGGGCAAGACTCTCATGTGGATCGGATCGAACACCGACATTGAAGAAATTCGGCAGGCGAGGGAGAAAGCCGAACGCGCCGTGCGAGCGAAGGACGAATTTCTGGCCGCGCTTTCACACGAGTTGCGCACGCCGCTCACTCCCGTGCTCATGTCCGTCGCCGCGCTCCAGCAAGACAATCGGCTGCCGCAGGAGGTGCGCGATCAGCTCAGCATGATGAAGCGCAACATCGAGCTCGAGGCGCGCTTGATCGATGACCTGCTCGATCTCACCCGCATCGCCCACGGCAAACTCCTCCTGCGCACCCAGCCGTGCGACGTGCATAGCCTCATCGCGCTCGGCGTCGAAATGGTGCGCAGTGATGCGCAAGGAAAACGTCAGACCATGGAAATCGATCTCGCAGCCGAGCGCTCGCACGTCACTGGCGACCCGGCGCGCTTGCAGCAGGTCTTTTGGAATCTGCTCAAGAACGCCGTCAAGTTCACACCCGAATCCGGACGGCTCAGCGTGCGCTCGCGCGACATGGAGGATCGATTGGCGGTGGAAATCAGCGATTCCGGCATCGGCATTTCCCCAGAAACCATCGAACGAATCTTTCTACCCTTTGAACAAGCGGGCGCTGTCTCGGCGGATCATCGCGTCCCCGGGCTCGGACTCGGACTCTCCATCGCCCGAGCGATCCTCGATCTGCACGGCGGCAGCATCCGGGCCGAGAGTGGCGGCCTAGGACAGGGAGCGACTTTTCGCGTGGAACTTCCGGCGACGGAAACCCCGCTCGGCGCTATTCTGGAAAGCATTTCGCAATCGTCCGGCGACGCGCGGGTGCATCGTGCGAAGGCAGCCCCGCTCCGGCTCTTACTCGTAGAAGATCACCAGTCGACCCTCGATGTGCTCGCACATTTGCTCACCCGCGCAGGCCATCGTGTCACGACTGCAATCACTGTATCTGGCGCATTAAAACTGGCCGGAGCCGATCGCTTCGATGCGGTGATCAGCGACCTCGGTTTGCCCGATGGCACTGGCTTCGAGCTAATGGAAAAATTGCGCGCGGCGCACGGACTGTGCGGGATCGCCTTGAGCGGTTACGGCATGGACGAAGATCTGCGCCGTTCGCACGAAGCAGGTTTCGCTGCGCACCTGACCAAGCCGATCGACTTCGGGCAACTGGAGGTGGCGCTCGCCGAAGTCGTGGCGAGGGCGGTACCGGCTTAGGCGCTCGCTCTACGGCGCCCACACGCTCTCGCGCGAAGGTGGGCGCGGTTTTCGAAGCAGGCCGTATGTCCTTCCCTGAGCTGCTATGGGAATGCCGAAGAGACGCTCCAAGATGCGCGACATTACTTTTCGCCGTTGCGAAAATTACGCCGACCGGCACCATGCGGTTCGACGCGTTACACTATAGCTGGCTTCTTGTTGGCGATAGATTATTTTCCTTGCCGTGCCCGTCAAGGCAAAACTCGATACAGCCGAGGAAGCTCTGCGCGAGCGTGAGATCGCTTTTTCGGCGCTCGCCAGAGTAGCGCCGGTTGGAATCATGCGCTTCGATGCAGGTGGCCAATGCAATTACGTGAATGATCGCTGGACCGAGATAACGGGGCACACCATCGACGAGGCGATCGGAGAAGGCTGGACCAATTCGATCCATCCTTCCGAGGTCACAGCCGTTTTGGAACGTTGGAGGCGATCGCGCGAAACAGAGCAGTTGTTCCGGGATGAATATCGCGTCCGCCGACCCGATGGCAAAATAAGATGGGTCCTGGCGGAAGGAACGGCGCTACGGGGATATTCGCAAGAACCGCTCGGTTTCATTAGGACGGTGACCGACATTACCAGGCACCGCGAACTCGAAGCTGAACTGTTGGCGAGTCGCGAAAAACTCGAACAACGGGTGAAGGAACGCACCGCTGATCTCAAAGGTGAGATGAGGGAGAGACAAAAGCTTGAAAGGCAAGTGCTCGAGATCAAGGACAACGAACAAAGGCGTTTTAGCCAGGATCTTCACGACGGTCTGGGCCAATATCTCACTGGTGCGCTGTTTCATGCACTGGCTCTCGAACGTGACCTCGGGGCGACGCAATCAAGTTGCGCTTCGACCGCATCGAAAATCGCGGAACTGGTTAACCAGGCGATCAATCAAGCACACGACCTCGCCCGCGGAATTGACCCGGTCCCACTGCGGCCAGATGGGTTGATCGAGGCGTTGCGAAAGCTCGTGGACGACCTGTGTAATGCGCGCCCGGCAAAGTGTTCGTTTGAATGCAAAGACCTGATCTCGATAGAAAACAACGTGGTTGCGAGTCATCTCTACCGTATTGCGCAGGAGGCGATTACCAATGCAACCAAACACAGCAGCGCATCTCAAGTCATCGTCCGACTCCGAAAAACCTCAAACGATTCGGTGCTTGAGATTTTGGATGATGGAATTGGGTTCCCCGTGTCGTCGCAGCCTGGTCGCGGTCGCGGCTTGAATATCATCAAGCATCGCGCGCGGCTGATTAATGCTACCTTAACGGTCGAGACATCGCCAGGCCGTGGAACCACGGTGCGATGCGTGTTTAGATCCGCCGAGCAGCTCGATAGTGCACCCGATGAAGAGGAAGACCACCAAGGCTAAGTCCCAGGTTCTGCTGGTCGATGATCATGCGGTCGTGCGCGATGGACTGGCGCAGCTGATCAGCGGAGAACCGGACCTCGCCGTGTGCGGTGAGGCCGGAACTGCCGAAGAGGCATTAGACAGGGTTACTCGACTCAACCCTGACCTCGCGATTGTCGACATCACGCTCGGAGGAGTAAATGGAATCGAGTTGATCAAGAACCTCAAAGCGGTGCGGCCCGCGCTCACGATCCTCGTCCTTTCGATGCATGATGAGGCGCACTACGCTGAGCGCGCGTTGCGAGCCGGCGCCAGCGGCTACGTGATGAAGCGCGAGGCTCGCGACGGGATCATGGAAGCAATCCGCACAGTTCTTTCCGGGGGCGATTACGTTAGTGCGCGGATGCAGAAGAGCATGCTGCACCAGTACCTCCATGGCAGTGGCAGCAACGAGACTTCGCCCATTGATCGGCTAAGTGATCGAGAACTGGAGGTGTTGACGTTGCTCGGAAAAGGACTTGGCTCGAAAGACATCGCCGATCGGCTTCACCTCAGTCAGAAGACCGTGGACAGTCATCGTACGCATCTGAAAGAGAAGCTCCAACTCAAAGGGGCGCCGGAGCTGGTGAGGCTTGCATGTGAATGGGTGAACTCGCAAGAACTGGCTTGATCCGCCGCATAAGAAGATTTCGTAGGGTCGCGACAGGTGCAGACGGCTGAACGAATCGCCGCGCAAGTCGTCCAACTCGCATGAAGATTAATAAAAATGTGGGTCGAGCATGCGTGCTCGCAACTATCCTCGGGGCAGCGAATCTGGCCTTCGCAGAAACCGACGCGCAGCTAATGAAAAAGGCGAAGGTTACCAAGGCACAGGCGGAGCAGACTGCGCTTGCGAAGGTGCCGCAGGGGAAAATCACCAGTGAAGAGATCGAGCGCGAGCACGGAAAACTGATCTGGTCATTCGACATCACGAAGACGGGCACGAAAAATATCACCGAAGTGCAAGTGGACGCCATTACGGGTGCCGTTGCTTCCGTGAAGGTGGAGACGCCGAAAGATCAGGCAGCGGAAGCGGCGGCAGATCGTGCCAGTAAGAAGTAGCTCTACGATTCCCGTCATTCTGACGATCGGCCATTCCACGCGACCGATCGAAGAGTTTGTCCAGCTTCTTCAAGCCCATGACGTGACGGAGGTGGTGGATGTGCGCACCATTCCGCGCTCGCGCCATAACCCTCAGTTTAACAAGACTTCACTGCCAGCATCATTGCAGAAAGCTGGATTGCGATACCTGCACATGCTGGAACTCGGCGGCTTGCGTCACGCGCGGCCCGATTCTCTTAACGCCGGCTGGCGAAATACTTCGTTTCGAGGCTATGCCGATTACATGCAAACGCCGGACTTTGCGCAAGCCATCGACAGGTTGATCGAACTGGCGAAGAAGGAAAAGATCGCGATCATGTGTGCTGAAGCAGTGCCCTGGCGCTGTCATCGTTCGCTCATTGCGGATGCGTTGCTGGTCCGCGGAATCCGGGTCGAGGACATCATGAGCCCGACTCGGCGCCAGATTCACACGCTCACGCCTTTTGCGAAAGTTTGCGGCATCGAGGTCACCTATCCCGCCGAGGAGTTGCCGTTGTTCACTAAAAAGAAACCGTCGGCTAAGTCCTCTGTCTCGCCGCGGGCCGGCAACAAATGATCGCCTACAAGGTATCGAGAAATGCGAAGATTCTGTTCGTGGGCATCAATCCGCATCCCGGTTCTTATCGGCGCGGGGTGCCGTTTTCCAACAACAAGATGTTTTGGTATCTGCTCAACCGGGCCGGTCTACTGCGAGAAGAAGAAAGTGATCTGAAAAGCGATCTCCTGTTGAAGCGAATCTATGACAAAAGATTCCTCGATTACTACCGGCTTAACTTTGTGAATCTGGTTGACCGGCCGACGATCGACGTGACCGAGCTTAAGAAAGGGGAGGAGCAGGCCGGAGTCAGACGAGTCTCAAAAATTATCCGGACCTGCAAACCCAAAGTGGTCTGCTTCATCGGGAAGATCGCCTGCAAGACCTTTCACGGCCGCCGGCAATGCGATTGGGGCTGGCAGACGCCGATTGCCGGCGCGCGAGTTTACCTGATGCATTTTCCCATCCGCGGCCCGGCTGAGGTGCGGGTGAAGGAACTCAGAGAAATAAAGTGCGCCGCGGTCCGCCACCCGGGAGGCGTATCCTCTTAAGGGATCTTCTTGAGGGCCGAACCTTTGTGCATAGCCATGTGGTCAGTCTTATCGCTCTTAATCAAATACTGCGGCTCTTCCTTCGAGGCATGAACCGTGTAACTTTTGAACGTAATTTCTGAGGTAATCCTTTTCTTAATGGTTCCCCGGACACGGCCCGCTTCCGAGTTCCATTCAACATGATCGCCAATTTTGAACGCGCGTGTCATGGTATCAATTTAGCGCGTGTCGTGCAGGTTTCACCAACGGCTGCTTTTCATGCTTTTCGCGCCAGTAATTTTCTTCACTCATCGAATTCATAGCTTCGCCACCTTCTTGTCCACTATATGCCCCGTGAAGCCATTGACAACTCGTCCGACCATCGCAACGACCTTCCGTCAATCGCCGGCTGACGATTGCGCCGGCAGCCTAATCCGGTCGGGGCGGATCTTCGTCTTTGGCCGCGCGACGGCGATCTTGGTCGGCTTCTTCCACGCCTTCCTTCGTCAGTTCCGCCGAGACATCGGCTTCGTCGTCGGGCAGGAAGGTTGGAACAGCATGGCCGGTCACATCCGGGCTCTCGTTCCAAGTAGTCAGATTTTCATCGTCAGGTGGAACTTCAGGCGCGGGATTCGCGGTAGAACTGGTCAGTTCCTCGAGGGCGTGTGCGCGGTCGGCATCGGTAGCTACGGTGCGGCCATCTTGTTCGGCTAAGTCTTGGGCGCGTTGTTGGAGAAGCTCATCCGAGACGGCGCCAATTCCCACTCCCTGAGCTTCGATTTTGCCTGATGGTCTGGTTTCCATAATAGAGTTTCTTGATGTTGTCGAACTAGATAACATCGGACAGCCACTGCAAACCGTCTATGAATCATTTGCGTCGAAACCTTGCGTATCACGATATGCTGGGCCGAGCGGAGGAACATGGTGTTCCGGTGCTTGCTGAATCGCTTCCTTCGTTACGTCCACAAACACCTTCGAGTCGTCGTAACTGATCCGATCGATGTGATTCGGTGAAATCGCGATCGCTTTGCCGGAATACCAATGGCCGGTCTCCACGATCAGGTGACGAATCTCCCAACTCTTGTCGTCCATCATAAAGTCAGTGACGTGCCCGATCGTTCCTTCGCTGGTTTGAATATTGTAACCGTTGATGGCCTGCGTGCTTCGCAAATGAGGATCATCACCGCTATGGCCCCTGCTGCCTACGCTTTTTTGTTCACTCGGCAACGGAGGCGGAGGCGGTGGGGCCACGGGAAAACCGCCCACGCCCCACATGCCTGCTCCATCCCAGTAGGACGGCCATCCGTAGTAACGGTAATACTCTTCTTCATATTGTCGGGACACCGGCTTGTGGGATTCAATCGGAGGGCTGTCTTCGATTTGCTGCCGAGTCAGGTCGACGCGTAGGGAGCTTCCGTCCTGGCTGATTGGCCCCCCCTGAGGAAATCAAAGGCGACGCGGGCCCAAGATCATGGCTTGAAAAGCATCTCGCTGCGGGACCGCTTGTGCTCCTGTCCGCTGGATCGGCAGTGGAACCCACAGTTAGATGCTCGGCGAATTCCCCCGCTAGCTTCGCCGCTGAATCGACGGTGAGAGCTATGTCGGTGTTTAACCGGGGACGAAACCGGGTTAAGCGGCGGGGCCAACTTCGGCTCCGGTTGAGCGCTAGGAGAGCGGGCGTTGGATGGGCAGGCTTCCCGGTGGCACCACGACGGAACGAAATAGACCACCAGTGCGGAAGCCGGGCTATCGGGAAATCGTTCTCACTGCAGGGCCCATGGGCAAAGGAGGGCCGGACCAATGCGGTTAGCATTGCTAGCCCGGTCTTCGCCTAGCCCTGAAGCGCCTAGGATGAGCCAGCGAGGGCTTACCGCCACCCATCCACCCTCGTGCCGACTTTGGACGGCATGGCGGGCCCGTAGCGTGGCTGCATCGCGGTTTCAGCGTCTTGGTCGCAGACGGTCTGGTTTGAGGAAGGATTTTCCCGCCGCTTGTTGGGTCGGCCCGGGGATATCGTGCGACGCGCCGACTACCCGGGAATACGCCTGACCGCTTCTTGGCCGTTGGCTTTGCGGATGACCCTTTAGCAGGGAACCGGCTCGTCACGCGTGTTGCCGATGTAGATCAGATCGCCGGAGCGATAGGTCATGTAACGATTCGGCTGCATTTCAATCGCGCCGATTTGGCGCTGCCATCTCAGCATCGCAGCGACAGCACGGTCCGTCATTTCATCATCATAATAAGGCATATTGGTTATCTCCTCGGTTAACTTACGACACACCCCTCGCGGGGTTCCGGAGTCCACGCCTAGATTTGTGAGGGCCTACCCGGTGAGGCCATCTCACGCGAGCACCGCATCCCGCCCGCATCATCGGTGATGACAACTCATAATCATGCAGTCGTTCAATGGCCATGTCAGCGGAATTAATGCCTCCGGAAAGCTGGGCCGTTTTTTCAAGAAGGTGGTCTTTTTTGAGGGCGCGTCGTCTTGAGCGCAGTGTCTCTCCGCTTTCGATGGGACGTGAGCCATCGATCTCGCTGGTCTTTCTGTTTTTCTTCTTCATAAAATTCTCAAAAGGATGTTGGTTTTAGTCTCGGTGTTCCTTTTCGGGTTAAGCCCTACTCGCTGTTCCTTGATGCCCCGGTTACAGGGAGCCCCCGTCTGGGCAGCTTCCGTTGACCGATCCCCGAAAGTCAGCACCAACAATCAGAGTTACGATTGGATTCTTACCCTGCGCACGTCTGACTTTGATCGAACCGGCCCGCTCCAGCTGTTTGAGTGCGCGATAACCTGCCTTGCGGTTTACCGAAAAGCGCCGGAGTACCGCCGTGGTGAGGTTGATCGTATTTGCCTTCTTGCGCCCGTGCTCGAACCAGATTGCCAATGCCGTAGCCAATGTTCTCCCACCCACGGCAATAGCTGGTTCCAGCCATTTTAGTGGGATGGCTTTGACAAACTCGCCCTTGATCTTGCGCTGTGGCGAAACATTGTCCGTCCCCTCTGGTGCCGTGGGCTGTAGCCCATTGTCGCTGCAGCGAAAATCGGCGAGGTTAAATTCCAGAGGTGTTGTGGCTGTAGGCATTTGATGGACTGTCATTAATTAATAGATATAAAGATAGGGAACGTATGTCCCATCGTGGGCCACGTTCCTGTCCCACAATGGGTCAGGCCGCAATCTCATCGTGGTTGGTAAGTAGGCTTGAGATCATGTCCCACATTCTTCGTCCACGTGGGTCATCAAATCGCTGGCCGGGCTCGATGACCCGCGCCTCTGTCCGTAGCCTGAAGCCATCGAGGACGACTGTCGCGGCGTCTTCCATGCTGCACCGGCAAGTTGCCACAGCGGTGTCGATCTCATGGGCTGGTGCTTCGATGAGCAGGGCATCGTGAACGGGGGCACAAACTTCAACGCCCCGTTCACGGGCAAGGATGCACGCGATTCGTAGCATCTCGGCCCCGTTCGCTTGGAGTGGAAAATTCCGCAACGAACGCGGGTTCGCCGTCTCGGTGACGTGCACCTCCCACCCAAAGGTTGCGGTCAATTTGCTATTCAACATCGCGCTATCCTGAACCATGTCCGACCAACTCCAATACCGTGGGAATGTTCGTCGGTGAAGGTCAATGAGTTCCCGGGCATGTGCGGGCGTGCTATTGATCCGAAGGGCAAGTGAATTGGCTTGCATCCCGTATTGCACTCCCAGCGCGCAGGTTTTGAATAACTCCCGGTCGCCTGCATTGCTTTCCTTTGTCGCCCCGACCGGGACCGCGCCCGCCATGACGGCAAATTTGAGATACGGGTCGCCGCTCTGGTAGGCGTCCATCATATTGGTATCGCCCGATAGCGCCGCTGCGATCCCGAACTCCTGTTGTGCGTAATCGACATAGGCGAGCGCCGTACCGGTCGCCGGTGTGATCAAGTTGCGCACCCACACTGCCCCCCCAAAAATAAATTTGGATGTGCTGGGCTGGTTGCGACCGGTCTTACTGCCGAAGGGAGAAAGCATGCACCGGTGGCGACCGTCCGCACCGCAGGCAAAATCTTTCAGCCGCAGCTGCGACAGACACCGGCGGGCTTCCCGGATCGGGGTGACGATTGGGTGGATAAGCGCCATCTCTTTGAAGGTGTCATCGTCAAGCTTGAGCGCTCCCGATGGGAGGCGTGGCCAGACTATTTTTCTCCGCTGTAAGAAATCTTCCCATCGCTTGTTCTTGAATGTCAGACCATCGAAAATCCCGTAATCGGCGTCGATTTGCTGAATTAGTC
>JBDTCM010000375.1:0-10267 GCA_039923575.1 Chthoniobacterales bacterium | reverse complement strand
ATGTCTTTGGTGATGAAGAACGAGAAATTCAAAACGCTGTTGAGGGATTTTTCGAGATTCTGCAGGACGGGCTCGAGCGCGGGCCCGGCGAAACGCAGGACATCGGGCATCGGGCCGATCGGCTCCGTCCCGGCGAGAATGTAAGTGCGGGCGTTTGGGAAAAATTGGTTGGCGTAGAGAAAATCCGGGCCGCTAAACATGTAGAAAACAGTCGGAATTGTCTGCGCGGCATCGGGCAGATAATCCGCTTCCCAATTACGGATCCCAGCGAGCTGACGGGCGTCGAGTTTCGCCCAGGCCTGGTCGAAGAAGGTGGCGTGGCGTTGCCAGGCCGGATCCTGGGTGAGCGGTAAGAGCGGCGAGCCATCGGAGACCGCGAGCCCGGCCAGGAAATAAGCGGTGTCATTCACTCCCGCGGCCACCGCGGGAACGTTAGGCGCGGGCGCTGCGACCTCGGGCGCCGCGGGCGGTGCCGGCGTTTCCGCCACCGGAGGATTGACCGGGAGCGCGCGGCGGACTTCCTGCGCAGGGGCACTGGCCGCGCCGACGGAGAGGCCGAGCAGAATCAGCCTAACGATTTCGACCGGGAGAAATCTCACGATGTTTTGGTCATTGCCGCCGAGCCGGCGCTCTGGGAGACGCGTGTGCGCAGGCTCACGACTTCTGCGAACATGCGCACGCTGTCGCGCACGATATGCACCTTGCTCCCCTCATTGTGATCCCAGCGCACCGGCACCTCCAGCATGCGCAAGCCGGCGCGCTGCGCGAGAAAGAGCAGTTCGACGTCGAAACCGAATCCATCGATCTGTGCCTGCTCGACGATCGGGCGCATCGCTTCCATGCGGAAGGCCTTGAAGCCGCACTGGGTGTCGGAGAAAGGAAGACCGGTCGTGAGACGCACGATCGCGTTGAAAACCTTGCCGCCCTGTTCGCGGCGCCACGGCTGGCGATGCCCGATCAAACTGCGATCGAGCGCGCGTGAGCCGAGAACGAGATCGCATTTTCCAGCTTCGATCGGCTCGACAATCTTTGGCAGTTCAGTGATTGGGGTGGAGAGATCGGCGTCGGAAAAAAGCGCGATCGGCGCCTGCGCGCCGAGCAACCCTGCGCGCACCGCGTGGCCCTTCCCGTGGTTCTCGGGGAAGCGGATGACGCGCGCCGTCAAGTTGGGGTGCTGGGTGAAAAACTCCTGGGCGACGCGCGCCGTGCCGTCGCTGGAGCCGTCGTCGACCACGATCAACTCCGCGGCCGGGCGATAGGCCTGAAGATATTGCAGGAGGGCGAGCAAATTATCGGTCAGGCGCCGGGCTTCGTTGAAAGCCGGGATGACGACGGTAAGCGGAGGAGGGTTCATACCTAACGAGTGTTTATCCAAGCGCGCCGAAGGCCAGGCCGAGACCGTAGGTGACGACCGCCTCGATAATGCCGACGATCGTCATTTCGAAACCAGAAGCCCACCACGAGCGGATAGTAATGAGTGATTTGACCGCGCCAACTGCAAAGTGCGCGAAGATGCTGATAATAAACGCGGCGATGACGGCGGGAAATCCGCTCATGAAAAAGAAGGGAATGATCGGAATGAAAGCGCCGATCGCGGTCGAAAGCGCGGCGGAGAAAGCGGAAGTCCATTGATTGGGAAAATGGTGTTGAGATAAACCGAGCTCGCTTTGTGCCATGGCCTGGACCATCTGCTCGGGCTGCTCGGCAAGACGCTCCGCCATGCGCTGCGCTTCCTCCGGGGCAAACCCCTGCAACTGATAGAAGAGAGACATCTCCTCGATTTCTTCCTCGGGATTTTCTTCGACCTCCGCTTTTTCGCGCGCGATCTCGGCTTCGTAAATTTCGCGCTCGCTCTTGTTCGCGAGGTAGGCGCCGGCGCCCATCGAGAGGGACGACGCCATCATCCCGGCGAGACCGGCGATGAGGATGTAATGCTGCTGGTTGTTGGTCGCGCCGGCCACGCCGGAGACGATGCCGAAGACCGCACCGAGGCCGTCGTTCACGCCATAAATGGCGTCTCCCACCCAGCCCCCGCCGCGCCCGTGCCAGCGCTCGCGTTTCAAAATCGAATCGAGCAGACCTCGCGGGCCTAACGACGCGGGCGGCGCGGCCATCGTGTTCAGAATGCGCGAGTGCGCCTTTTCCTCGAGCGCGGTCTGGCGGAGAAATTCCTTTTCCTCCTCGGTGCCGCCGAGCTCGCCGGCGCGCTGCGCCTGGTAGCGTTCCTTGTCGCGATCTTCGGCCGCTTCCATCCGGCGGATCGCGACCTCGGCGCCGGCGGCGCGATTCCACCAGCGATTGAAACGCCGCCGCAGATCATTCTTCAAGACCGGGGGCGGGGCTCCGAGCTCGTGCAGCCTTTTTTCCCAGCGCACGGCGTGGCGCTCTTCCGCTTCCGCCATCCGGAGCAGGATGCCGCGACGCTTCTCATCTGCCTCGTTCGCGGCGAGGTCGCGATAAACCAGCACTGTTTCTCGTTCCGCGCGCCAGTTGGCCTGGAGGGCGGAGACCGCTTTGGCGTCTTCCGGCTTCATTCCGTCACGCTCTATTAGCTGGATTCAGTTCGTTTGTGCAACTGCGGGCGCGAGAGCAGCGGAACTTTTTCCTGCGCCTGCTGCCCCGTGATGACGACCGCGACAGCTCCAATAATGACGGCAGCGGCCACGACGGTGCGGAGGGTGAACGTTTCGCCGGCAAAGAAAGTGCCAAGCAGAACAGCCACGACCGGATTGACATAGGCATAGGTTGCGACCTTGGAGGGGTCGCAATGGCGGAGCAGCCAGATGTAGGCGGTATAACCCACGATCGCGCCCACGAGGACAAGATAAACAAACGCCCCTAACGACACGGTCGTGACCTGGTGAGGATCGAAGCCGCGCGCCTCGCCCCGCGCGAATCCGGCGATGATCATGAGCGTTCCGCCGCAGAGCATGGTTTGGGCGGAGGAAAGAAAAGGGGACGCGGCACTGCGCGCCCGACGGGAGTAGAGCGAGCCGATCGACCAAAGGAGCGAGCCGAAAAGAAGGATTAACATTCCCAGGCCGACATGATGAGAAGCGCCCGCCGCCGGCGCGGTCAGCGCCGGACCCACCAAAATTCCCACGCCGACAAATCCGCCGGCCAGCCCGAGCAAAACCATCGGCCGCGGCCGCGGCGCGGAGCCGGAGATCCAGGCGAGCAAGGCGATATCAATCGGCACTGTTGCCACAAGCAGTGATGCCAGGCCGGATGGCACCCACTGCTCGGCCACCGTCACGCTGCCATTGCCGCAAAAGAGCAGACAGGCGCCGACAATCAGCGCCGTCCGCCACTCCGCGAAGGAAGAACGTGGTGCGCCCTGCCAAACCGCGATCACGTACATGACCATCCCGGCGAGAAGAAAACGGGTGCCGGCCATGAGGAGCGGCGGGATGGATTCGATCGCGAAACGAATCCCGAGATAGGTCGAGCCCCAGATGATGTAGAGCGCGGCGAACGCAGCGATGATCGCGAATTTGCGCGGCGGCGCGCTCGCTTCGCTCACGAGAAGCGATCTTCCGTCCAGGGATCGGCGGTGTTGCTGTAACCGCGCACTTCCCAAAACCCGAGCTTGTCCTCCGCGGCAAACTCAATCGTCTTGACGAACTTCGCGCCTTTCCAGGCGTAGAGCTTGGGAATGATGACCCGGGCCGGGCCGCCATGCTCACGCGTCACCGGTTTGCCGTCGAAGCGGGTCGCGATCAGGACATCATCGTCGAGACAATCGGAAAGGCGCACATTGGTGGAATAACCGTCGTAACTGGTGAAGAGAACATGTTGCACCTCCGGTTTCGGCCTAACGAGATCGACGAGCGTGAAAAAAGCGACGCCCTGCCAGCGGCAATCGAATTTGCTCCAGGTGGTGACGCAGTGGAAATCGCTCACGTCCTCAAATTGCGGGAGGGCGTTGAATTGTTCCCAGGTGAAGGTCTGCGGATTTTCCACCAGGCCGCCGATTTCGAGGCGCCATTCGCCTAACGAGATCTCGGGGCGCACGCCGAGGTCGAGGACGGGAAAGCCCGGCGTGAGATGCTGCCCGGGCGGAAGCCGGCTCTCCGAGCGGGCGGCGGGTTTCGCTTTCCCGCTCATCTTGCGCGCCCAGCGTTCCTTGCGCTCGGTCAGGCTGGAGTTCGACGCCGCCATGGAGATTCGTTAGGCATGCGGCCGGAGGCGGCGCCGGCTACTGAGTCTTGATTTTGCGGATGGCGTCGCGCAACTCCGCGGCGCGTTCGTAACGCTCGCCCGCAATGGCGCGCTCCATTTCCCGCTCCATCACTTCCAGTTTCGAAAGCGGACGCTTGGCCCGCACTTCCTCGAGCCACTCGTCGAGGAATGCGATCTCCGAGCTCTTCGCTTCCATCTCCGGGAAAGCGGAGTGCTGGTAAAACTCGCTGATCCGATCGCGACCGCTTTGGATCTCCTGCATGGCCTCGGCAAACTTGCCGTCGGCGAGCAGGATCGAAACGCGGGCGCGCGTGTTCATCATCAGCACGTAGGGGCGAAATTGCTGAAAAGTCCAAACCAGGTCTTCCCGTTCGCTGTGTTCATCGACGAAGGCGAAGAGATCGAGGTTGCGCTGCGTATCGCGCATCACACCCTCGAAATCGTCGATCTGGAACAAGCTTAAATAGCGGTGGTAGTATTGGATTCCTTCCTGCTGCAATTCGTCGCATTGCTCGCTCGAGAGTTCGTATTCTTCGCCGCGTTCCGCTGCCCGGACGGCGCGGCGCTGGTGATAAACGAGGTAGGATTCGCAATTATGGGGGCGCTGTCCGTCGGGCCGACCTTCCATCTCCATTTGCAGGAGGCCGAGGTCGATCCGGAGCTGCAATTTATCACGGCCATCGAGCCCGGGAACTTTCCGGACTTTGATCGCGCCGGCTTCATGCGGCCAATCCTTCAGGAGCGTGTTTAGATCAAGGCTCATTACAAGAAACAATCGAGTCCGAGTTTGCTTTGTCAACGCGGGTCGGATTGCAAAGGGAGCGGGCTTTGCAGACAATGGCGTCGATGGAACAGGAGATCGACGCCTTCATTCGCTTCCTTGCGGTCGAGCGCGGTCTCTCGGAGAATTACCAGCTCTCCACCCAGTGCTCGTTAGGGGAATTTGCCGCCTGGTGTGTGCGGCGGAAGCAGATTTCCCGGGCGCGCGATGTCGGTCTCCCCTTGATCAGCGAATATCTGGCCGAGCGGAAAGGTGGCGGACTTTCCGCTTCCTCGATCAAGCTCATCGTGGTCGCGCTCAAGATTTTTTTCCGTTTTGCCACGGCGCAGGGCTTTGTCCCGCGCGATCCCACGGATTCGTTATCGCTCCCGCGGATTGAGCGCTTTTTGCCCGAGACGCTGAATGAATTGCAGGTCGAGCAATTGCTCGAGAGCGTGAACTGCAGCGTGCCCCTCGGCTTGCGCGACCGCGCCATGCTGGAGTTGCTCTACGCGAGCGGACTGCGCATTTCCGAGCTGGCCGGCGCGAAACTGGAAAACCTCAATCTTGAGGAAGGGATGGTGCGGGTGACGGGGAAGGGAAACAAAACACGCCTTGTGCCGGTGGGACGGAAGGCTTGCGCAGCGCTGGCCAATTACCTCGAGCAGGAGCGACCGCAACTCGTTAGGCGGCGGAGCGGGAGCGAGGTTTTTCTCTCCAACCGCGGCGCCAGACTAACGACAGTGCGGATCTGGCAAATCGTGAAGGCGGTGGCGCGGCGGTCCGGGCTCGAGGCCAATATTTATCCGCACCTGCTCCGGCATAGCTTCGCCACGCATCTCCTGAGCAACGGTGCGGATCTGCGCATCATCCAGGAAATGCTGGGGCACGCCGATATCTCGACCACGCAGGTTTATACGCATGTCGACCAGCAGCGCTTGAAGGCGGTGCACCACAAGTTTCACCCGCGCGCCTGAGAGCTTGTAGACGCTTCGCTCTGCGAAGCGCGAGGGAGAACGTGATTCTCCGGAGCAGCGCGCAGACCCGCGCCTCTCAGAGAGAGGCGTCTACAGGATCGCCCGCTATTTGCAGAAGAGGGCGATGGAGGCGGTGTAGCCGTGCAGGTAACTCGATTTGCCGATCGGGCCGATTTCGCCGTTGCAGAAAAGTCCCGCGCTCGGCACCGGTCCGAAAATTTCCGCGAGAGTGGCGGCATCGTGGTCGGGCACGCCGAAGAAGCGATGCCCGCGGCCGTTGCAGGAAAAGACGAGCGAGGCGAACGGCTCACAACCGTTGAGGTCGTTGATTTTTGCCAGCTCGACGAGATCGGCGTGCGCGGTGATTTTGTCGCGCAGCTGATACTGCAAGGTCTGCCCGGTGCGGGCGCGCGCTCCGATCGCGACCGCGCCGGTCTGCGGGTCCGCGCCTAACAAGTTGCGGACGAGAAAATCGCCGCGCTTCAAATCGGCGACGTATTCGGAAGCGGCCAGGCCGGCGAAGAGGTTGCCGCGGGCACGCTCTTTTTCGTCATCGGACAAACCGTTGAAGGTTTCGCTCAGGACCTGGTAAGCGGGGCGGGAGCCGAGAGCGTAGACGAGGTTATCCTCTGCATGGGTGATGGTGAAAGGCTCGCCGACCGGCTTGCAGCCCTGGCTGACAATGGTGCGGACTTTGCCGCCCTTGACCGCGAGCGCGAGGACGGCGGCATCGATCGGCTTGCCATCCAGCAGGAGGCTGTTGTCGTTATTTTCGCCGCCACTCGAGAGGCCACCAATGCTGGGCGCGTCAGGAAACGCGACGTTCCATTCTGCGAGCCAGCGCTCGAGATCGGGGGCGTAGGGATTGGCGAGCACGATCCAGGAATCGACATTTTCCGGGCCAAGACCGGTTTCCATTTGCCAGTAAGCGGGGCCGGTCGATTCCTCAATTTGTTCGCTCGAAATCAAGACCGGAGTCAGCCTGGTCTGTGGCAGACTAACGAGAAGGAGCGACATGCCCTCGACGCCTTCCGCTTCCTGGCTGCGACCGATCAAGCCGCCGCCGACGGATCCAATGAGGAGCGGGATGCGGCCGTGCAGGCGGACGAGATCGAGCACCTCATTGATCTGGGGCAGCCAGCTGGCGGAGACGAAGAGAAAGCCGCAGCTCGGCTGGCCGCCGCATTCGGCGAGCGCTTCTTCCGCCGCGGCGATGACGGCGCTCTCCCGAAACTCACCGACGATGAGTCGCGATCCAGCGCAGGTTTCCATGAAGGGAGATCGTCGATGCGCAGGGAAAAGTCGAGAGCGGAGGCGGCTCGTCCCCGGCGCGATTTAATGCGAGACTTTGCCGATGAAGAAATTGCTCGCGGTGATCGTGCTCGCGCTGGTGGTGGCGACGGCGGTGTGGGTGTTCCTGCGCGTGCAATTGGCGCATCGCCTCGCGCAGGTAGCGGAGCTGCTCCCGGCGACGACGCTGGCGGTGGTGCAAGTGCCGGATTTCAAGAAGACACGGGAGCAATGGCACGGCAGCGATCTCTACCAGATCTGGCGCGAGCCGGCGGTGCAGGCCTGGCTGCAGGAGTCGCTCGCCCGGTTGCCGAAGCATCGCGGAGATCGCCAGATGCTGGATGATTTTCTCCAGCTCGGACCGACGCAGGGTTTCGTCGCGCTGACTGCGCTCGAGAATAACGAACCGAAGGTGATCGGCGGATTCCATTTCGACGAGTCGCCGGAAGCGGTGCGGACCTTTGTCGAGCAGCGAAAAGCGGAATGGTTGCCGCAGTCTGGCGCAGCGAAACGCGAAACGACCGTCTACGAGCAGCATGCGATCGAGACAATGAGTGTTTCGCACTTCGTCTTCGCGAGCGTTTACGACAACCACTGGTTTTTTCTGGCGAACGACGTGGCGGCGCTCAAGGCGTTGCTCGATCGGGTCGATCATCGCGGGGAAAAAGCGGGCGCCTCGTTGCAGACGAGTGCGGACTTCAGCGACGCCATGAAACATTTGCCTAGCGAATATGCGGGCCTGTTGTTTCTTGATCCGCGGCCTTTCGTGGAAAAGTTGCTGCCGATCGTCGCGATGACGGGGCAGGCACTGCCGATGGACCAACTGCAACGTTTGAAGCAGGTGCGCGCGGTCGCCTCGACCTTCGGGTTCGAGCATGGAAAAATGCGCGAGACGGATTTCGTGGCGATGCCGCGGCTGAGCGCGGAAGAAAAACTGGAGCGCCGCTCGCTCGCCGCCGCGGACGCGAACACGTTTTTTTACTCCGCGACGCGCCTCCACTGGCCCGAGAACATGCTCGCGCCCTCGGCCCCGGTGGCCGCGAGTTTGCCGGCGGTCTTGCAACAATTGACGGCCGCGCTGAAGGCGCGCGGAATTTCCCAGACGGATGTGCGCGAAGCGTTTGGGGAAGAACTGGAGATGGTGGGCGATTGGCCGGCGGCCTCGCGTTGGCCGGTTCTGCAGGTGTCGTTGCCGGTGAAGGACTCGGTCCGCGCGCGAAAAATCGCCGAGGCGCTGACGTCGGTGGAGATCTCTGGAACGCCGTGGACACGGAGTGAGAAGAACGGTGCGACGATCTACAGTGCGGAGCCGTTCGGCGGTTTCATTCCGCTGCGTTTCGGCCTCGCGGTCTCGGATCAGATGATCATCGTCGGGTCGGACGCGGCGGCGATCGAGGCGGCGATCTCACGAAGCGGGTCGCCCGCCGGCGAACTGGAAAAGAGCGCGATCTTCCAGGATGCGGCGAAACAGGTCCCGCCTGGGAGCTCGGCTTTCAATTATGTCGATACCCGCCTGTTATTCGAGCGCGCGGACGCCGCGGTGCGCCCGCTCCTTTTGATGGGCGCAGCGCTCTCGCCCAAGCTGGGGAAGAATGTCGATCCCGCGAAGTTTCCCCCGCCGGAAGCGATTGCGAAACACCTTTCACCGATTGTGCTGTCGCAACGCTACGACGGGGACGGATATGTCACCGAATCGATCGGGCCGGTGCCTTTCCGAGGGGCGACGCTGGGATTGGCGGGAGGGATCTTCGGCTTGTTTGTTTATTTTCAGGAGACGTTGAGGCCATCCCGGGGAACTCCGACGCCGTCGCCGACTGCGAGCCCGTTTTGACCCAAAGGGAGTGAGACGTCTCGGCGCGGTCTCGAGGGTTGAAACGATGACATTTTTTTCCCTTTTGGATGAGAAAAGTACTGCCTTTTTGGCGGAATATGTTATCGTGTGCGCCCTATGGCCATCTTAAGAAAGAACGCTTTTTCACGCCGAGTGCCGGATCTCGTTACTGAAGAACTGGTTGCGGTCCTTTCCCGACGGACTTCGTTCGAGTTCAAACAGCTCTTCGAGATCCTGCATGAGAACCTGCGGGCGCGTAATGCCGCCAGCGGTGGCGAGGAAATGCTTCGGCTGCGAGCTTACGAAAAGCTGCAGAATCTGGTGGCCCGCGGAATGGTCAAAAAGACCGGGAAAAAGTACAAGGGCCTGCCGTCGGCCCTGGCCAAAGCGCTCCTCCCGCCCAATGGTCATATCCCGGCCGCGGCGACGAGCTCCCGCTAAAAGCTGCCAGGCCGGGCTCGACTGACCGCGCGAGCGGGCGAAAAACATGATCCGCGAATACATCCCCGTCCTCCTGCAAGCCCTCGTCGCAGTCGGTTTCGCCGTCGGCGCGTTGATCGTGAGCGTGCTCCTCGGGAAATCGGGTGTGCGCACGCGGACGAAGGATTCCGCCTATGAATGCGGGATGGTGGCGCAAGGGGAAGCGCAGCCGCGCTTCAGCGTGAAGTTCTATCTCGTCGCGATGCTCTTCATCCTCTTCGATCTCGAGATCGTCTTCATGTATCCGTGGGCGGTGGTTTATCGGGAGGCGGTGGCGCACAGCCATGTGATTTTTTGGAGCATGCTGAGCTTCGTTTCGATCCTGATGGTCGGTTACGTTTACGCGCTGAAAAAAGGCGCTTTCGACTGGAAAAAATAACTTCGCGCGGTCGTTTCCGCGCGATTTAGAAAGCATGCCTGCTCGCGCTGCCCGGCCGCGCCGATTCTTGCTTGCACCACCCTCGGCCTGCGCCTAATAGCTATCCGTTCATGGTTCATCACATCGGACTCTATAAATTAAAGCCAGGGGTCACGCCGGAGGAGACCGAGGAAATGATGATGAACGCGCGCATGCAGCTCCTCAAGATCGATGAGGTCCTGAGCATCAAATGCGGAAAACGGGTCGATCCGCGCATGCAGTGGCCCTTTTTCATCGCGATCGATTTCGAATCGATGGACAAACAGGCGATCTTTCGCGAGGACCCGATCTACATCAAGTTCGTCGAGGAAGTGATCAAGCCGCACACC